>JBHAQX010000100.1:0-5520 GCA_041830595.1 Evtepia sp. | reverse complement strand
CGTCAGGGCTTGTCATGAAGGTGCCATTGGCATGGTTGCAGGGAAGGCAAAGCTTCTACGTGATGATTACTGCGATGGACTGGGAGATTGTCTTCCTATTTGTCCAACAGGAGCGATTACCTTTGAAGAGCGGGAGGCCCTGGCGTACGATGAGGCAGCGGTGAAAGCGAATGTGGCAAAATCTTTGCCTGAAACCCTCGCCTGTGGTTGTGCGGGTTCCCACGCAAAAAGCATAGAGAGAAACGATAGCATCCAATCAAAGGAGGCGAGCAGTGCCATGCCTGGGAGTAGTGAGTTGCGGCAGTGGCCTGTCCAAATAAAGTTGGTCCCAACAAATGCACCATATTTTGGAGGTGCCCATCTTCTGGTTGCGGCAGATTGTGCTGCCTATGCCCACGGGGCATTCCATAATCATTTCATGAAGAATAGGGTGACATTGATTGGATGCCCTAAATTGGACGAGGGGGATTATGGGGAGAAGCTTACAGAGATTTTAATGCGAAATGATATAAAATCCCTTACGGTTGTTCGTATGGAAGTACCGTGTTGTGGCGGTATTGAACATGCGGCGGTAAGGGCACTACAAAATAGCGGGAAAATGATTCCCTGGCAGGTCGTAACCATTACAACAGATGGCAGGGTTTTGGAGATTTAGAAGAGCAATCGATTTGTATTTCAAAGTAAGATTACTGTGAAGTGTTGTGCCTGTGAAAGAGTAT
Organism: Evtepia sp.; assembly: GCA_041830595.1. Lineage (GTDB taxonomy): Bacteria > Bacillota > Clostridia > Oscillospirales > Oscillospiraceae > Evtepia. The sequence continues at coordinate 4,801 of JBHAQX010000100.1, read as the reverse complement.
AAATAAAGGAGAGATACGATGCGTAGAAAAGACCGGGAAAAAGAGGAAGCCTTTGCCTTGGAGGTACTTGAGCACTGTGAATATGCCACCATGGCAACGGTGGATGGCAAGGGCATGCCATACTGTGTGCCCCTGTCTCCTGTGCTAGTGGGGAAAACCATTTACTTTCACTGCGCCCTAGAGGGCAAAAAGCTGGAAAACATTAAGGCACATCCACAGGTGTGTGTCAGCGCCGTAGGCCGTACCAAACGTGTGCCGGAAGATCTCACCATGGAGTTTGAGAGTGCCATTGTATTTGGCGAATGTCAGTTGGTTGAGGAGGAAGAGGAAAAAATCATGGCCCTTATGGCTATCTGTGAAAAATATGCCAAAAGCCACCTACATCAGGCCAAAGAGGCGATTGAACGATCTTTATCTCGTACGGGCATCCTAAAAGTTGAAATCGAATCCATCAGTGGAAAGGCGAAAGTATGTCCGCCTAAGGGATAATGGGGAAAACGATGGTCCATCATTCCACACTAGGGCAGAAAAAGACCCTCCGGTATTGCGCAATCAAGCAATACCGGAGGGTCTTATTTTGTTGAGCAAAGAAGGTGGAAGGGTTTCCTTTGTTGGCCTAACTGCACTAAGGGGCCGGGGGATACAGGGCAAAGTCCTCTGGACTGCCAGAAAACACATTCATGTCAATGAAAGTCTCTTTGCCCACATAGCCGGGGAGCCGCTCTTTGCTGGTATATTGCCAAAAGGTCCAGCTGCGGCCGTCGGAAAGCTTGGGCTTTTTTAGTACATTACGAATCCAAATGTCGTATTCTTGATAGTCGCCTTCCAAATACAGAGTATAGGAGTGTTCTGTTGCATAGAGAATGGGCTTCATGCCATAATGGGCCTCCAGACGGGAGAGTAGGTCCACAAGCTCCGGCTTCACCGCCTCCCGAGAGGGCATTGCGTGCAGGTTGCTGGCATAGAGCTCCACATCGATGACAGGGGGCAGCATATGCTCCAGTTTTGGAACAACAGAAATAAAGTTATCCGCCTGGGTTTGCCCCGGACTCTCAAAGCTGAAAAAATGATAGGCGCCAATGCGCAAATCTGTTTGCGATGCCCCGTGTATATTTGCCTGGAAAAAAGGGTCCTCAAAGCCGCTGCCCTCTGTGGCTTTGAGAAAGGCAAACTGGATATCCTCCTTGGCCAGGGTCTCCCAGTCAATCTCCCCCTGGTAGGAAGAGACGTCCACCCCTCTCACCGGGTAGCGCCCAGCAGAAAAGGCTGTGGGAATGATGATGCCGTTATAGAGCATCCACCGCAGGGTAAAGGCAGCCCCACCAAGCAGGGCAAGAGCGAGAAGAACGATCAGCCAGCGCTTCATTCTGCAAAACCTCCCAGTCACGTTAGCATTTTGTGTATTCTACCAGGGGTGGAAAAGGCTGTCAACGCAAGTGTCAAAGTAAGACAGAGACGAAAGAGAACAAAAAAGGGACAGCGGCCGTTTTCTGCCACTGTCCCTTTTGCAATCTACTGGAGTAAGAACCGGGCCACCCGTAAGGCACGTAGTGCATTTAAAATCGCGATAATAGAGACCCCTACATCGGCGAAAACTGCCGTCCACATGGAGGCAAAGCCCAGGGCGCCCAAAACCAACACGAGTGCCTTTACGCCCAGAGCAAAGATAATATTTTGCCAGGCGATGGAGAGGGTTTTGCGACCAATTTTTATGGCCGTTACCAGCTTGTAGGGTTCGTCGGTCATCAACACCACGTCTGCCGCTTCAATGGCAGCATCGGAGCCGAGGCCACCCATGGCAATGCCCACATCAGCCCGAGCCAGAACTGGGGCATCGTTTATGCCGTCTCCCACATAGGCCAGCTGGCTTTTGGCCGGTTTTTCTGCCAGAAGGCGTTCTAACTGCTCCAGTTTGTCCCCGGGGAGCAGCTGGGTGTAGACCTCGTCCAGGCCCAAATCCTTTCCAACGGCCTGCCCCACAGCATCCATATCACCGGTGAGCATAATGGTTTTCTCTATGCCGGCTTCTTTCAGGGCCTGAATGGCTTGGGCTGCATCAGCTTTGACCTGGTCGGCAATCAGCAGATAACCCAGATACGTTGCGTTTCGAGCAAGGTGTACCACCGTGCCAGGGGGTAGGCTATCGGGCAGTGGGATTCCATTCTGCTCCATCAACCGAGCATTGCCAGCCAGAACCGTTTCGCCATCGATGACAGCCCGAACACCATAGCCGGGCAATTCCTCCAGGGAAGAAATGCGGGTGCTGTCAATGGGTTTGCCGTAGGCCTGTAGGACACTCTGGGCAATGGGGTGGGTGGAGTGGGACTCTGCATAGGCCGCCCAGTGCAGAAGTTCCTCCGAAGTGCCCACGCTGGGGGTGATTTGACGCAGGGAAAAGCTGCCCTCGGTTAAGGTGCCTGTTTTGTCAAATACAACGGTCTTTGTCTGGGCAAGGGCCTCTAAGTAGTTGCTGCCTTTAACCAAAATCCCTGCCCGGGAGGCACCTCCGATGCCGCCAAAAAAGCTCAGAGGAACGGAGATTACCAGGGCACAAGGACAGGAGATGACCAGAAAAATCAGGGCTCGATGAAACCAAAGGGCAAAGGGCTGTCCACCAATCAGAGGGGGTAAAACAGCCAGCAACAGAGCAGAGATGACCACAACAGGGGTATAGTAGCGAGCAAAGCGAGTGATGAACTGTTCGCTGGGGCTTTTTTTATCGGCGGCAGATTCCACCAGCTCTAGAATTTTAGAGACGGTCGAAGCGCCAAAGCTATGGCTTACCCTTACCGTGAGCATACCGGAGAGGTTCACGCAGCCGCTGATGACAGAGTCTCCCGGGGCCACATCCCTGGGGACAGACTCGCCGGTGAGGGCAGAGGTGTCCAGAGAGGAGGCTCCATCCGAAACAATACCGTCCAGAGGAATGCGCTCTCCAGGGCGGATGACAATGGTATCCCCAACATTCACCTCCTCCGGTGAGACCGTACGTAGTTTTCCGTCTTCCAACAGCGTGGCTTGATCGGGCCGAATGTCCATCAGCTCTGCAATGGAGCGGCGAGAGCGGGTAACACCACAGGACTGAAACAGCTCTCCCACCTGGTAGAACAGCATAACGGCGGTACCTTCCGCAAAATCACCTAAGCCAAAAGCGCCAAAGGTAGCGATGGTCATTAAGAAGCATTCGTCAAATACCTGACCGTGAATGATATTGCCCGCTGCAGTTCGTATCACATCGTAGCCAATGATCAGATAGGCTCCAATGAAAAGGATATTCTGCACGAGAGTTGTCTCGGCCGGGAACAACCGGAGAAGCAATCCGGCAAAGAAAAGAGCACCGGCAATGAGAACGCGGGAAAAGAGTTTCTTTTCTGTCTTTGACATATGTTTCATCATAGGGGCAGAGCCTCCTTTTTATAGAAAGTGGAAAAACGGGAATGTGCTGCCATGATACAGGGAATTCTTGTCAATTACAGCAGAAATTCCACATCTCGTTCAATTTTCCTTGCTGCTTTTTTTGCCTCATCAAGAATGGAGTCAAAGTGACTTTCTTCTGCCTCTAGTATGAGCTTTTGGCTCATAAAGCTCACTTGGGCATGAATGACGCCGGGGATTTTGGCAATAGCACGCTCCATTTTTGCGGCACAGTTGGCGCAGTCCAGATTCTTTAGTGGAATGGTTCTTTTCATTGTGTCTACATCCTTTCAGTAAAACAATCAAATAATCGTTTGAATATTATAGCTTGAGTATAGGGGAAAAAGAACCTGTTGTCAATGGTGTTTTTCAATAAAAATATCCCGGTAAGACAAGTTCTGTCTTACCGGGCTGGGGTTATCGTTTGGTAGGCAGTAGATCTAGGAAGGAAAGGCCCTGTACTGGGGTTGGCTTTGCTTCAAATAATGGATCGGAGAAAAGACTGGGGTAGCGTGTTTTTAGGCCCTGATAGAGAAGACCGCGCTCGGTATCCATGGTTTTCTGTTTCAGCACATTATTTCTGGCCCACCAGTTGTAGCCATCTACATAATTTTCGTAGGCCTCGTCCCAGGAGTGAAAGTTGCTTTGCAGCAACTGGGCAGCGGGCTCTAAGAGGGCCAGAGCCTCCTCAAGGCTCAAGTAACGGGCATCGTAACCCCACTGAACCAGATTGCTCATGCGAAATAGATCAAAGCAAAGAATGCCACGATCGCCCCATTTTGCGTAGAGCTGCTTGGTAAAAGGATACATGTAAGCCTCTACCTCGGTGGCGCCGGATAGAAGTTTTTTATACTCGTAGTCGGATAAGTTCTTGATGGAGTCCACAATTTCAAAATAGTCTTTGTTATGGCCCAAAACGGTCATGTGCAGAACCGTATCCACCAGTTCTTCCCGGTTATCAATTTCCCAAGACTTTGCCAAAATATTGCGAGCCTCCTGATTAACCAGGGAAGATTGGCTATTCGGCACAGAAAACCAGAGGGCAGAGGCGGAATCTCTATCGCCAGCGTTGTAGGGGGTACTCTCCCGTGCGGCGAAGCAAGCACCCGAATAGCCCGTACTTTCGTTTAGGTCATTGAGTACAGCGCCCATGGGCACAGCCCACTGGATGAGATTAGAGCCGGCAATGGTGATACCGCCCCCTTGTAGCTGCACCAGGTTTTTTTCTTCATGCCAGCTTACCGTAGTACCCAGAGCTTCCGAGACAAAGCGCAGGGGCACATAAGTACGGCCCTGTTCCAAAAAGGCAGGAGCATCTAGAGTAACTGGGGCACCATCCACTATGGCGGAGTAGGCGCCAATGCCCAGAGTAATGGTTTTTTCATGG
>JBHAQX010000099.1:0-8121 GCA_041830595.1 Evtepia sp. | reverse complement strand
ACAATATCGGCCGAGGGCACCTATAATATGGTTGTTCGGACTGGCACGAATATTACGATGTCCGGTGGAACGATTCTCTCTTCTGGCGAGTATAGAACGGCTCTTTACGCAGAAGGAACTGGGCCACCCTCAATTTGCAAGACTGTTCCATCCAGGTAACAGGGCCGGATGCAATGGCATTTCAAATTGCAGATCCAAACGCGACGATTACCTTAGGTGGTACGGCGGAGATCGACTTATATGACGGCGCATACACCAATGCTACCTGCATATTAAGCTGACACAATACTCTATGCCAAATGGATCTTTCCACCGGCATTCACAAACCAGCCTACCACACAATTGGCACTTGTTGCTGGAACGGCAACCTTTACAGCGGTGGCAGTGGGAGGGCATGCCCCTGCCTATCAGTGGCAAGTGTCCCGTGACAATGGAAGCAGTTGGACGGATATCCCAGGCGCGATATCCCCAGCGTATACAACGGGTATCCTATCTTTATTGGATACTGAAACCCAGTTTCGCTGCCTGGATAAAAATATCCTTGTCAAGCTTACCCGACGGACTCTCCTATGAAATTCCAGCAGGTGTACTTGCTAAAATTGAGGGCTTAGAACGTGTCCTCAATCAAAACAATTTCACAAAGAATGAGATTACGCTACAGCTCAAAATGTCGACATCAAATGCAGAGATAACTAGGGCAAAGAACTATTTACATCGAAATATCCAAAGGCAACCGTTCTTGCAGCAGGGGATTTTACATTAGAACTTGTCAATCGGAACACTAATCAAGTTTGTCGCCAGTGGGGACCCCATTGACCTAAGCAAGATGTTTAGCGACAATGGCAGCATTCATGACAGCTACCGAGAGGCCGTCCAACTGTTTGTGCAAACAGGCATCATGAAAGGGTCTGGCCAGCTACAATTTGAACCCGGCGAAACCGCTACCCGGGCCCAGGCTGGGGTGGTTCAAATCGATTACTCAAGATGTTGTCTATTTTGGAGTGAACGATAGAAAGGTAACGGCAAAAAGTTGTATCTGGACAAGGCCCTTATGTAAAAGGACAAGGAAATACCGAATAAAAACACCTTCTATATCTCCACTGAGATACAGAAGGTGTTTTTGTGTTTCAATGATGCAAGAAAAACTATGGGCGTCTTCTTCTCGAAGCTGTTGCAGGCAAGAGGCAAGTGGCTGACAGTAAGCTGCCTGCCAGTAGTATGCCCCAGAAAAGGGGCATTGGACTGTCCCCGGTTTGGGGAAGGGTAAAGCTGCCCAGAGGTGTGCCACGCTCGTCTACATAAACCACTGTGCCGTCCTCTAGGGTAACCTTTTGATAATACCCCAATGGAGTTCCGTCCTCATCCACTAATACAAAGAAATCGGGGGCATTCGGATCCGAGGGGTTTGGAATGTTTACGGGAGGAACCCTGGGTGGTTCCGGATTGGGCTCTGGTTCTGGGTTTGGATTGGGTTCCGGCTCTGGCTCCGGCTTAGGATCGGGCTTAGGTTCCGGTTTTGGATCGGGCTTAGGTTCTGGCTTGGGGTCGGGAGGGACTTGTCCACCACCACCGCTGCCTGTCACAGGAAGCTTGGGTGTGCCGATGGTGTCATACCGCAGGGTATCCTCCGGGTTCTTATAGAACAGCTTTGCCCCGGTATCCGGACCATCGGGGCCACGACTGGGGTCCGTTAGGCTTGGCTCTGGGTTATCTGCGTTTGTGGGATAGTAGGTCGTACTGCTTACCTTGCGATACTCCTCACGCAGCACCAAGGGAACCTTAATGGTAGGCTCACTCCCTGGTGCATAGGCATAAATGCTGACAATGTCCCAGACAATGGTCTGACCGGCTTCTTTGGTTCCGTTAATGGTTACACCATTGCGCAGGTCTCCGGTGATGACGGGGCTATCGGGAATGTAGGAGTACTTGCTGATCTTATCATAGAGAACCGCCTCCCGGCCACCGGGGAAGAGGTTTGCGTCGAGAAGGGCATTTTTGAGTGCATCGGACCCTGCCCCCTGGGCATTGGAATTCACGGAAATATACCCTGCAGGGTTGGAGGCCATAGAACGCAGTCTTCCGTCTTCTCCAGTTGGCACCATGTAGCCGACAGAGACAATTTCCGCTCCAAGCGCATACACGCCTTCATTAGCTTGCCCATCATTCTGTATAAAAGAAGACGTAATATCGTGTCTTAAATAGGAAGTTGCCTTAAAGAAGTCGTAAGCAGGAGGTTTGGTAGCGTCTGTGATCAGATCAGTAGAAGGATTCTTGATGGCCATGACCATGAGGTCGATGAAGGTGGGTTGATTGGCAAAGGAATAGGGGTTCAATGGTGCCCCATAGGTGCCTTCTGTGTAAGGCTTACCGTCGGAGATAAAGACCACAACGCCACGGCGAGCGTTTTTCTCGGCAGGCGAGCGGCCTGCCAAAAGGTTATAGGCCTGGCTTAGGCCATAGATATAGTCGGTGTTGACGGTGGTAAAGAGGCAGTCCAACATCTCACCAATATCGTCTACAGAAGAGGTATCCCTAAATGGCACGACAGTGTTATAGGTGCCGTTATCAAAGGGGTCAGCATCAGCGGTTGTACCCGTAACGGTAAGTCCTGTTGTTGTATTAAAATAATCACCACTGCGGGAAGGATCCAGCAGCCAGTTACGATATTCTTTAGTGGTAGTGCTATTCAAAAAGTCTTTCATAGTGCTGTCACGCAAGGAAAAGGGCACCAGAGCAACCCGATTATCTCCGGAAGTGACCAGCTCCTGGGAAAACTCCTTCACAGCGGTATTTGCCTGCATCAGGCGATCAATACAGCCCTCATTCTTATCGGCATGGTCCCAAAGACCTGCATTCGTCTTTTTGCGAATATCGGTGGTATCCCATTTGCTGATGCGCACATACTCGTTAGAGGGACCAAGTTTAAAGTGATAGGGGGCATAGGGTTCATAATAATCGGTTTTGATCATTTGAGAATAAAGGTGAACGGGATTTCCGGCATCCAGGACAACCAATGCACCTTTCTCCGCATTATAGACGGTCAGTTCCTTAGTGCCAGGGTCGTAGGACTGATAGCGCATCTGTGCGGCAAGGCCAATATCATTCCAATTGCTGGGTACCAGAGGGACCACGCCATCTTTTACACCCAAATAAAAATGGTCTTGGTTTAGGCAGACACAGGAGTCATAGGGAACTCCACTGTTGGAATTGACAAAGTCCATATCCATGCTGCCGGAACGGTCGTAGCAGATCACTACATCCAGAGGGTCTTGCACCTGGGTGCCGTTGACAGCTAGGGTCAGCTCTGCGGTAAACTGGGCAGCATCGGTCCAAGCAGCTTCTTTCTTAGAAATATAGGCAGTGTTGCTGCCTTTGTCTCGGCTGTACCCGGAGGTATCCGGTGGCGCTGCAAAAACCGCTGCCACCATAAAGGAGGTACAGAGGCTTAGGGTCAGCAACCAGGATAGTCCGCTGCGAGCCAGTATTCGAATCTCTCGTTTCATCAACAGTCTCCTCACTTTGAAGCCACCCGCTAAAAGGGTGGCCAAATTGTTCTCTCTTTTCTGGATAGATATGCATTTTACTATCGACATATTATAGCATTTCCTGCTAAATATTGTCAAATAAAAACCCTGTATTTTGGAAGAGAACTGGAAAGAATGTGTTGGTAGACTTGTTTTTTTTCGCAAAGTCCAGTAGAATGGCCAGTATATGTCTCCGTTCTGTTGGAAGAATGGCTTTGACCGTGTTTGACGACATCATAATTGTATATATTAGGAGGAACTGAGAGATGGATGTGAGTTTTGCCATTATGCTGGTGATGGCGGTCTTTATGGTGATTGGTGCGGTGGACAAGGGGCTCCTTGGTGGTCGCCTTGGCTATGCGGATAAATTTACTGAGGGACTGGATGCTATGGGGCCCCTTGCCGCAGCCATGCTGGGCCTTATGTGCTTTGCACCTGTTCTGGGCAAGGTGTTAGCCCCGGCTGCTGTTTGGTTCTATGGCCTGTTTCAAGCGGATCCGTCCATGCTGGCCGGTACATTGCTGCCCATGGATATGGGCGGCTATCCCTTAGCCCAGGAACTTGCCCTAACCCCGGAGGCGGCTCTGTTTGCAGGCTGTCTGTATTCCTCTACCTTAGGCTGTACCATCTGCTTTAGTATTCCCGTGGCCCTGGGTATTATCAAAGGGGAGGACAAGCCCTTTTTCACCCAGGGAATGCTGGCAGGTTTACTGTCCATTGCTCCCGCCTGTCTAATTGGTGCCCTGCTATTTGGGTTGCCGACCAAAATGGTTTTGCATAACTCCCTGCCTGCTCTGCTGTTTACCCTGGTGTTGGCCCTGTGTCTCTGGAAGTTTCCCAAGATGACAGGCCATGCCTTTCTTCTGTTCTCTAAATTCATCACAGCGGTGATTTACCTCACTTTGGCCGCTGCGGTGTTTGAGGCACTCACCGGCATTGTTGTGATTCCCGGTATGGCAGAAATCGGCCCACAGCTTAAGACTGTGGGTATAATCGGCATTACCCTGGCAGGCACCTATCCTCTCATGCACTTTTTAACCAAGACCCTGCAAAAGCCCTTAAGCCGTGCGGGGGCACGCCTTGGGGTGAATGACATTGCCATGGGCGGCATGTTGGCCTGCCTTGCCAATAATATTCCCACCTTGGGGATGGTGAAGGATATCAATCCCCGGGGTAAAGTGGTGGCCATTGCCTTTTCCGTGCCGGCTTCCTTTGTAGTTGGAGATTACCTGGCTTATGTTTCGGCAAACTTTCCCCAGCATCTGCCCCTTTTGGTGGTAACCAAGCTGCTGGGTGGCATCATTGCCATTCTCTGTGCCCTGCTGCTGACGAAGAAAGGCCATGATGAGAGCAAAACGCCACAGCTGTCGGTGGAAGAAGCCACACAAGAGTAAGACAGAGCGAGAGATAAAGCAAAAGGATTCTCTGAATTCCCTTGTATTGTCGGGATACCTATGATATAATGAGTCTTTGCTAATAAATAGAGCTAGGAGACAATACTATTAAAACATTTCAAACATTGGCACTTTCGGAAAAGCTGCTGCAGGGGTTCAACGCCCTAGAATTTACAGAGATGACCCCTGTTCAGAGAGAGGCCATTCCCCACTTCTTAGAGAAAAAGGACATCTTAGTCCAAGCCCCCACCGGCACAGGAAAAACCTGCGCCTTTGGCGTTCCCTTGTTGGAGGCCGTGGAGGAGGGCAATCACAAAATTCAGGCATTGATCCTGTGCCCAACCAGAGAGCTGGTTCTACAGACCACCGAGGTGCTCAAGAAGCTCTCGCAGTTCATGCCCGGGATTAAAATTGCATCCGTCTATGGCGGCGAGCGCATTGACAAGCAGGCGGCGCTTCTGCGCCGCAAGCCGTCCATCGTCGTGGCCACACCGGGGCGGGCTATGGACTTTCTCCAGCGCAGAGTGCTGAAACTGGCCCACCTCAAGTGTGTGGTGCTGGACGAGGCCGACCGTATGCTGGACATGGGCTTTCGGGATGACATGCACATGATTTTAGAGGCGACTCCCAGTGAGCGGCAGACGGTGCTGTTTTCCGCCACCATGAACAAAGAAGTGATCCGCATTGCCACCGAGTACCAGCAAGAGGCAGTGAACGTCACCATCAAGCAGGAGACGGCCACCACCGCCCAGGTGAGTCAGTTCTATATTCGCACCGAGCGTGGGGCAAAGATTCCTACCTTGACGGCCCTGCTTCAAGAGAATCTCTTTTCCTCCTCCATCGTGTTTGCCGGAACCAAGGCCATGTCGGATACCATTGCAGATCAGCTCACTCAGATGGGCTATCGAGCTGCAGCCCTCCATGGGGATTTGCGCCAAAAGCAGCGGGATCTGGTGATGGGGCAGTACCGGAAAGGCACCCTGGATGTTTTGGTTGCAACGGATGTGGCTGCCCGTGGCATTGATGTGAGCAATGTGGATGCGGTCATTAATTTTGACATTCCCCAAAATGCGGAAAGCTATGTCCACCGCATTGGCCGAACTGGCCGTGCCCAGAAAACCGGCACCGCCTATACCTTTGTCTATGCCAAGGAGCTGCCTAAGCTGCGGGACATTATGACTTCGACCAAGGCGGATATTCAGCCGGTGAACATCCAGATCTCCTCTGCAGCAAAGGCTCTGGCCTCCAAGCAGAAGCAAAAGAGCCAGGAGAAGGCCGCTGCCCCCGCTCCGTTTTCACCCAAGAGAAGGGAGCGAAGAGAGGAAGAGACTGCTCTTTCCATGGATCGTGCACGCCTGTTCATTTCCCTGGGAACTTTGGATAAGGTGAGCCGGAAAAACATGGTGGATCTGATCTGTACGGAATGCAATGTTCCAGCCAAGCAGATTGGCACCATCTCGGTCTTTAACTCCTACTCCTTCTTTGATGTTCCGGCCTCCTATGTGCCCCAGATTCGCAATGGGTTCAAAGGGAAGTCCTATAACAAGAGAAGCATTACGGTGGATCTATCCAAAAAACCAACCCGCAGTGGCAGACCTGCAAAGCGACAGGTTAGTGCATAACACTTCGGTTTACGAACACAGAGGCAAGAGGAAGGGGAGTCCTTTCTCTTGCCTTTTTTCTATCCTTGGGTCTGATGAAATTTATCGGTGATTTTTTCGAACAAAACACTTGCATCGGTGAACCATTCCGGCTATAATAAACCTCTGTTTGTGACTGTGAGGAGCAATCTATGCCTTGCCCCTAGGGGCAGCTCGAGCTTTCTTGAGCGCGTATACCTGGCACAATCGAAGCCTTTGCTTCGGTAGTACTTGTATAACGACGACGAGGACACACGGTAAGCGGTTACCGGTACTAACTCAAGAAAACCCGACCATTGAATAAATAAAAAGAGAGCCTATGCTCACTAATAAATAAAACAAGGACGGTGCGTTAAATTACAAGTACAATTACTTTTTTTAGAAGGAGATATATGATGAAAAAGCTAATTGTATTCACAATGTTCCTACTGCTCACCCTGTTTGCTGCAGCCTGCAGCAAACCTGCTCCTGCCCAGGAGACCGAAACACCGGAAGAAGAGGGTGCTGTTGCCTCCGTGCAGACAGGGGGCAACTACAGCGATGAGATGAAGATTCCCTATGGGGTGGACATCTCCCCTGAGGATGGGGCTGACTCCGTGGAGAGACAGGGCGACCATAAGGATTCCCCCTATTTCTCCCGTTTGGACTTCTACAACATGGAGTCCACAGATTCCCTTTTCATTCTGCCCAAGTTTCAGACCATCCAGCAGACCAGCGAATGGTCCTGCGGCGTCACCAGTACCTTAATGGTGCTGCAATACTTTGGCAAGCTGGGCGACTGGAACGAGCAGACTCTGGCGGATGCACGGGTGGCAAGTCCCGACCCCGGAACCTCTCTCAAGCAGGTCATCTCTATTTTTGACAAGGTTGGTGGCTTTGAGCTAGACACCACTCTGGAGCTGGCCGAACCTCTCTATGAGAACTTCACCTTGGAGACCATTCAGGACTACCTCAAGCAGGACATTCCCGTTATGATCTGCTGGAATGACTGGGGCGGACATTGGCAGGTGATCATCGGCTATGACACCATGGGCACCGAAACCCAGCAAGACGATGTGATCATCGTGGCAGATCCCTATGACACCACGGATCACAACCAGGATGGCTACGGTGTGTACAGCGCCGAACGTTTTATTTATAACTTTAGTACCTACACCTTCTTTAGCGAAGGCGGCAACGATATGCTCTTTGTAGCAGCCAAGCCTGTAGCTTAAGAAGTCTGCCTTACCTCTTCACAACAAAACAAACAGAATATCAAAAAAGTAACCCATCACGCCGCTAAACTGGTGTGATGGGTTTTTCTATGGATTAGTAGCTACCGAGAAGGAGGGGGTTCTCCTGCCAATAGGGCCAGGAACTGGTCCTCATTCAGGAGTTGCAGCTTACTGCGGCCTGAGGCGAGAAGCTCCCTCCCTCGTTGTTCCTTGCTGCTGATACCGGAAGCGCCAACAGCGGCATAATCAGGGCGGCCTAACACCAAGTAATCGGTTTTGCTGGAGACAGAGGAGCGGAGCAGGGCCCCCTGATTCACCGCCTGCTGCATGGCCTCTCGCCGACTCATTT
>JBHAQX010000098.1:0-3275 GCA_041830595.1 Evtepia sp. | reverse complement strand
TAGTGCGACCATCCACAAGTCCGGACAAGAATTCAGGTACATCCGACTCTTTCCGCGGGGTTTCCCAGGGGTGCTTTCCCGGCGCACGTCGATTCAAAAACTGCTGAAGGGCCTCTCGGTTTATGGGCGTGCCCGGTGGCAGTCCTTCTAAGGTCATGCCAATGGCGGTGGAGTGGGATTGTCCAAAAATACTCAGAGATAGCCTGCTGTGCCAGCTACTGCTCATTTCTTATCCCCCTCAAAGACAACAATCTTACCCATGGATGCAAGGTCAGACCAAAAGCGTGGGTCTGATTTTTCCACCGACTGGGCTCCTCGGATGGTCACCGGCTTTTGACAGGCGGCAGAGGCAATGGCGGCCATCATAGCAATGCGATGATCCCCCCAGGCCTCTACCTCGCCCCCCTCTAACTGCGCTTTTCCTTCAATGCAGAGGCCATCTTCTCGTTGGGTGACCTGAGCCCCCAAACGATTAAGGGTATCCTCAATGGCCGCAAGGCGGTCGGACTCCTTCATCCGTAACCGCTGAGCGTTCTTAATGATGGTTCTCCCCTGGGACACAGCGGCCAAGGCCGCAAGGGCAGGAACCAGATCGGGCACATGGGCCACATCAATCTCCACACCCTGGCGCACGTAGGGAGCCGCCGTCAGCATCCCATCAGACCAGGTGAGGTTTACGCCCATCTCCTTTAGGATTCCCTCCACGGCTCGATCCCCTTGGCTGCTGCGAGGCGAGAGCCCTGTCACCGCTACTTTGCTGCCGGGCATACCGCCTGCGCACAGCCAAAAGGCAGCATTGGACCAGTCGCCCTGGGCCTGAAGTTCTCCGGGGCTATGGAACGTCTGCCCGCCAGGGATCTCAAAGCCCTGCTCTGTTTCTTCTATGTTAACTCCAAAGCTTTTTAGTGCCTCTAAGGTCATATCCACGTAGGCGCGAGATTCCAGTTTCCCTTGAATCTGTATGCTACTATCCTTGGAAAGGAGGGGCAAGGCCAATAGCAGCCCCGTTACATACTGGGAGGACACATTCCCAGGTAGGTGAAAGATCCCCTGGCGCAGTTTGCCCGCAAAGCGCAGGGTACCCGGTTCTGGGTAGTAGATGGAACAGCCCTTTTTCGCCATGGCCTGCTCCATCTCCTTCATGGGCCGCTGGGGCAGTCGGCCGGAGAGAAGAAGCTCGCCCCGAAGACCAAGGGCACATACTAATGGGAGCATAAAGCGCAGGGTGGAGCCGGACTCTCCACAGTCTAAAATACAATATTCTGGGGAGGCTTTGCGTTCAACGGGCCAAACCTCCAGCCCCCAGGGTTCCTGGTTGATTTTCGCCCCAATGGATCTCAGACAGCGAATGGTCGCCAACACATCGTCACCATCGCTTTTTTTGCAGTGGATTTTGGTTGCCCCATCTGCCAGGGCTGCACAGATTAGCAGGCGATGCAGCTGAGACTTGGAGGGAATGGCCCCTATGGTACCACGAATGGGTCCCTCTTTTACCAATGCTCTCACGTTCGCAGCCCCTCTCTGATAAAGTCTTCCAATTCCGAAACCAAAATCTCGTACAGTGTACATTGCCCAAGACCACTTGGAATCACTAAGGTCATGGTCCCTCCAGTCCGTTTCTTATCTTTCAACGCCGCCTCCAGAATTTCTTCCGGAGAAAAACTTGTCTCGGTCGGTAGTTCAAAACGGAGCAGTAGTTGCTGCAAAGTGGTTAGGCTTTCAAAGGGACATAGGCCCCGCCGAACGGCTGCCCGTGTGATGGCAAGCATACCCATCGCTACGGCCTTTCCATGGGGTATCGTATAGTTGCTACAGGCCTCAATGGCATGGCCAATGGTGTGACCAAAGTTGAGAAGCTGCCTCTCCCCCCGGTCAAATTCATCTTTTTCTACAATGACACGCTTCATGTCCACACAGAGGGCCACAACTTCCTCTAATTGCTGGGAAAGGGGTTTCTGCAAAAGGTTTCGCAGCAGGCGCGCACTGCCCAGCATACCATACTTAATGATTTCGGCGCAGCCATTGGCAAACTCCTCCGGGGACAGGGTTTTTAGACTGTCTAAATCGCACAGCACAAGGCTGGGCTGGTAAAAGGCCCCTGCCAAATTCTTGCCCGCCTGCAGATTAATGGCAGTTTTCCCCCCCACCGAGGAGTCTACCATAGCAAGGAGCGTGGTAGGGATCTGCACAAATGGAATGCCTCTTAGGTAGGTTGCTGCGGCAAAGCCGGTTAAATCCCCCACAACACCGCCCCCTAAGGCAATGACGGCATCGCTGCGGCTAAGACCTGCTTTTGCCATTTTCTCCAAAAGGGCCAAATACTCCTGCCCACTCTTGGACCCTTCCCCTGGAGGCAAGGTAAATAAGGCGGTTTCAAATCCGACCTTTCCCAGCTGCTCCAAGAGCCCTGTGGCATAGTGGGCCCCCACCGTCTCATCGGTTACCACCAGCAGGCGCTGGGCCTTTGGCAGCAACTCTCCGATCTGCTGCCCTGCGCCTTGCAGCAGACCTTCGCCAATTTTTACCTCATAGCAGCCACTGGCCTGCACAAAAATACTCCTCATATTCCTGCCTCCTAGCAATCTGTTAAGGCTTCTCTTAGATTAAAAATGCGCTTGGATAGTGCTTTAAACTGTTCCGGGGTAAGGGACTGGGCCCCATCACACCAGGCGTGGAGGGGGTCATTGTGCACCTCAATCATCAGGCCATCTGCCCCTGCTGCCGCTGCGGCCAAGGACATGGGCGCGACCATAGACGCTTTTCCGGTGGCATGACTGGGATCCACCACCACGGGCAGATGGGTTAGCTCCTTGAGCACAGGCACGGCGGAGAGATCTAAGGTATTTCTGGTGTAGGTGGACTCGTAGGTGCGAATGCCACGCTCACACAGGATCACCTGCTCATTGCCACTGGCCATAATATACTCCGCACTCATCAGCAGTTCTTTAATGGTGCCTGCAAGGCCCCGCTTGAGTAGAATGGGTTTATTCATCTTTCCCAATTCCTTAAGCAGGTCATAGTTTTGGGTATTGCGAGCTCCCACCTGAATGACATCTACCTCTTCAAACAGAGGCAAACTGCGCACATCCATCAGCTCTGTGACAATGGGAAGGCCGGTAGCACGCTTGGCATCCAGGAGATAGTCAAGCCCCTCCTGGCCCAGACCCTGAAAGTCATAGGGCGAGGTGCGAGGCTTAAAGGCACCACCCCGGAGAAATGCTGCTCCCGCCTGCTTCACCTCTTCTGCTACAAAGGTCAGCTGCTCACGGCTCTCC
>JBHAQX010000097.1:0-5903 GCA_041830595.1 Evtepia sp. | reverse complement strand
AGCGGATGCCCATGTCACCAGCGATGATGACTCTCTGGATCTCGTTGGTGCCTTCGTAGATCTCAGTGATCTTAGCGTCACGCATGAAACGCTCGAAGGGATACTCACGAGTGTAGCCGATGCCGCCAGCAAGCTGCAGGCACATACGGGTAACATCGTTAGCAACCTTGGTTGCATAGTACTTAGCCATGGAAGCCTCGCGCACAACCTTCTTGTGGTCCTGGTGCAGCTGAGATGCACGATAAACCAGCAGACGGGCAGCGTCGATTTCGGTCTGCATTTCAGCAACCTTGAACTGAGTGTTCTGGAAGGAAGCGATGGTGCGGCCGAACTGCTTACGAGCCTTGATGACAGGGATCAGCTCGTTCAGAGCGCCCTGAGCAATGCCCACGCCCTGAGCAGCGATGGAAACACGACCGCCGTCCAGAGTGGACATAGCAATCTTGTAGCCGTCGCCTTCCTTACCCAGCAGGTTTTCCTTCGGCACTTTTACGTCCTCGAAGACCAGCTCGTAAGTAGCGGTGCCGTGGATACCCATCTTCTTCTCCTTGGTGCCGAAGCTGAAGCCTTCCCAGCCCTTTTCTACCAAGAATGCGGAGATGCCCTTATTGCCCTTTTCCTTATCGGTCATGGCAAATACCAGGTACAGGCTAGCATAGTAGCCGTTGGTGATGAAGCACTTGGTGCCGTTGAGCAGGTAGTGGTCACCCTTGTCAATGGCAGTGGTCTTCTGGCCGGAAGCGTCGGAACCAGCGCCGGGCTCGGTCAGACCGAATGCGCCCAGCATCTCGCCGGAAGCCATCTTGGGCAGATACTTCTTCTTCTGGTCCTCGGTGCCGTAGGTCAGCAGAGGCCAGGTAACCAGAGAACCGTGAACCTCAAACATACAGCCAGTGGATGCACAGTACTTGTTGAAGATCTCGTTTGCTGCGGTGTAGGTGTTGTAGGACAGGCCAGCTCCGCCGTATTCCTCGGGGATGTACATGCCCATCATGCCCATCTCAGAAAGCTTCTCCAGAGTCTCGGTGGGGAATCTCTCCTGCTCGTCCAGCTCAGCAGCCAGAGGCTTTACTTCTTTAACGCAAAAGTCCTCCAGCATATCGATTACGTCTTGCTCCATGCTATTAAAAGAAAAATCCATAATAAATATCCTTTCTCGTGCACGCAGTACACCCCCTTGGGGGGGTGTACTTACGCTTGCACTATTTAATTATCAATTAACAATTCGAAAGGTCTTTTCAGGCCTATGTACAACCATTAACCCTTGGACTTCTTAACCAGATCGGTCAGAACAGGCAGAACCTCAAAGAGGTTACCAACCACGCCGATATCAGCCACACCAAAGATGGGAGCATCGGGGTCCTTGTTGATGCAAACGATGTTGTCAGAGCCGCTCATGCCAGCCAGGTGCTGGATCGCGCCGGAGATGCCGCAAGCAACATACACCTTGGGACCAACGGTCTTACCAGTCTGACCAACCTGATGGGAGTGGGGGATCCAGCCTGCGTCAACAGCCGCACGGGAGGAACCGGTCACGCCGCCCAGAGCTTCAGCCAGTGCACGCACGGGAGCAAAGCCCTCGGGGCCGCCCACGCCACGGCCGCCGGATACGATGATCTCTGCGCCTTCCAGATCGACCTTCTCGCCTTCTTCAGCGATGGTCTCCAGCAGCTTAACAGTGATCTGCTCAGCGGGGAATACGAAGTCGTCCTTCACGATCTCACCGGTGCGAGCGGTGTCGGGCTCAACCTTCTTAAACACACCAGGACGGCAGGTGCCGATCTGGGGTCTGTGGTTGGGGCACAGGATGGTAGCCATCAGGTTACCGCCGAAGGCAGGACGGGTCCATGCCACGTTGCCGCTGGCCTCATCCAGGTCCAGAGCAGTACAGTCAGCGGTCAGGCCGGTACGAAGGCGGCCAGCCAGACGGGGGCCCAGGTCACGGCCGATGTTGGAAGCGCCCAGCAGAACAGTGGTGGGGCACTCCTTCTCAAACAGCTGCACCAGAGCAGCGGTGTAAGCATCGGTAGTATAGTGGTCATAGACAGGAGCGTCCATAACAAAAACTTTGTCAGCGCCATAAGCAATGGCATCCTTAACAGCCTCGTCACAGTTGTGACCGAGGACAACAGCAGTCACTTTGCCGCCCTGGCCGTCGGCCAGTCTACGGCCGGGATTCAGGAGCTCCAGGCCAACGTTTCTTGCCTTGCCAGCCTTGGTCTCAATGAATACGCATACGTCTTTTGTTTTAGCTTCCAGTGGAAATCCCATTGTAAATGCTCCCCCTCTCTTAGATTAGATTCTTGTCACGCATCAGCTCAAAGAGCTTCTTTGCGGACTCTTCATTGGTCTCTTCTTTGATGACAATGCCGCCGCCCTTACGGGGGGGTGTAAAGGTTCTCTTAACACGGGTGGGGGAGTTCTTCAGACCCACCTGAGCCAGATCCAGCTCAAAGTCCTGAGCGGACAGAACGGGAATCTCAGCCTTATTTGCAGCCATCTTGGACTTGATGGTAGCATAACGGGGCTCATAGTCGGGCTTGGTAACGGTGATCATGCAGGGCATAGCCAGCTCCAGCATTTCAAAGCCGTCTTCCACTTCCTTCTTAACCTTGAGCTTGCCGCCGTCCTGCACCCATGCTTCATAAGCATAGGTAACCTGAGGAATGCCCAGGTTTTCAGCCATCTGGGGACCCACCTGAGCGGTGTCACCGTCGATAGCCTGCTTGCCGCAGAAAATGATGTCGAACTTGCCTTCCAGCTCTTCCATCTTGACCATAGCCTTAGCCAAAGCGTAGCCGGTAGCCAGGGTGTCGGAACCGCCAAACTCGCGGCCGCTGATCAGATAAGCCTTATCAGCGCCAACGGAGAGGCACTCTTTCAGCGCGGTCTTGGCCTGCTCAGGGCCCATGGTGCAAACAACGATCTTGCTGCCGGGATTTGCGTCCTTCACCTTAGCTGCGCACTCCAGAGCAAATGCGTCAAAAGGATTGACGATGCTGGGCACGCCATCACGGATCAGGGTGTTGGTTTCCGGATTAATTTTAATCTCGGTTGTGTCCGGCACTTGTTTGATACAAACAAGCATGTTCATTTCTGATTTCCCCCTATTTTATAGAATAGTGTTCTCGATATCTCGGCCATTCTCTACATTATTATATATAAATAAAATAATGCAGCCAGACCGGTTTATCCAGTGTGAATAAGCAAATTGGTGCCCGAAAAACTTCAAACATCCAAATTTGCCCTGAAATCATGGCGTTTTGCACATAATTCCAGTACCATACCAAGTGGTATTATATCAAAGGACCTAAGAAAAAACAAGTGAATTATACCGGCCTTTTTCTCCAAAAAAGGCACAATTATCACAAGGCATTTCGATTGTTTTCTGTTGGTTTTCCACAATCGAATAGGGAGTCAAGACCTGTTTTCCCCTTTCCCTATGGTTCTTGCTTTTTCCTCAGTCTCCGAAAAAGCTGCGGTGAATGGCCTGCACTGCCTTCTCCGCATCCTCCTCGTCCAAAAGAACCGAAACCTTGATTTCACTGGTGGAAATCATTTGAATGTTAATGCGGGCCTCGTAGAGGGCCTCAAACATCTGGGCGGCTACACCGGGGTTATCAATCATGCCCGCCCCCACGATGGAAACCTTGGCTAAATTCTCCGAGACATCGATATGATCAAAGCCAATGGTCTCTTTATGCTCCTGGAGCAGTTTCACCGCATTCTCCATATCGCTGCGCTTGACCGTAAAGCTGATATCCTTCGTGTCGCCACGACCGATGGACTGGAGAATGATATCCACATTGATATGGGACTTGGCCAAAAGAGAGAACACCTGATAGGCAATACCGGGACGGTCTGCCAGTTCCACCAGGGCCAGTCTGCCCACATTCTTATCCTTTGCTACTCCAACCACATGTGTCTTTTCCATGGGCTTTACTACCTCCTTCACTTTTGTGCCAGGTTTATTGGCAAAACTGGAGAGCACCTCCAGCTTAACCCGATATTTTTTTGCCATCTCCACCGAGCGGTTATGGAGCACCTGGGCACCCAGGCTTGCCAGCTCCAGCATTTCATCATAGGTGATCTCATCCAGCTTCCGTGCCCCTTCCACCAGACGGGGATCTGCCGTGTAGACGCCCTCCACATCGGTATAGATCTGGCACAAATCTGCCTTCAGGGCAGCAGCCAGGGCAACGGCAGAGGTATCGGACCCGCCACGACCCAGGGTGGTAATGTCATCATACTTGTTGATGCCCTGAAAGCCTGTGACAATAACAATGGTGTTCTTATCCAGCTCTGAGGTGATGCGCTCCACATCAATCTTTTTGATGCGGGAGTTTCCATAGGCCTTATTGGTGTTCATTCCCGCCTGCCAGCCGGTGAGGGAGATGACAGGAAAGCCCAACTCCTCAATGGCCATGGCACACAGGGCGCAGGAAATTTGCTCTCCCGTGGAGAGGAGCATGTCCATCTCCCGCTTCGAGGGCCGGGGATTGATCTCATTGGCCTTCCCGATCAGCTCGTCGGTCATCTTGCCCTGGGCCGAGAGAACCGCCACCACACTGTTCCCCTTCTGATAGGTCCCGGTCATAATCCTTGCCACATTTTTAATCTTATCGGCATCGGCAACGGAGCTGCCACCGAATTTTTGCACAATCAACGCCATACTATATGAAACCTCCTTGAGAAAAGCCTTCTCCGACTTCTCCCCGTTTACTCTTTTTCCCCTAGGGCATCTTTGTTTCTAGAACACGAATCAAAGACGTGGATTGCTGATTCATCTGCTCTGCTTCTTTGCGGGTCATCCTCGCCTCTGTCATGGAGACGCTCCCATCCGCCATGCGTACAAACCACTGGCTTTTCAGCTCCTCCACGGGAGCAACCCCATTGGGCACATTTTCCTGCCAGGGCTGATAGGCTGCTAAGGCACCCTGGCGGGCGATGGCAATCACATCGGCCACCACCGCGCTGGCTGTGGGCAGTTTACCAGCACCCTTGCCGTAGAACATCACCTCACCGGTGGCGTTCCCGGTGACCACCACGGCATTGAACACATCCTCCACCCCGGCCAGGGGATGGTTATTGGCAACCACATGGGGCTCCACATACACAGCGATGCGCCCATCTTCTTGGGGCACTGCTCTGCCCAGCAGTTTGATCTTGCCCCCCAATTTTTCCGCGCCCTTGATGTCCTCCAAGCTCACCTTGGTGATCCCAAGGGTGGAAACCTGCTCCGGCAATACCTGCCAGCCAAAGGCGATGGAAGCCAGAATGCAAATTTTACGGCAGCTGTCGTGACCCTCAATGTCCGCCGTGGGATCCTGCTCGGCATAGCCCTTTTCCTGGGCCTCCTTGAGCGCTGCTTCGAAGGAGAGGCCTCCCTGAACCATGCGGGTAAAAATATAGTTGGTGGTGCCGTTTAAGATTCCGCAGACCTCCTGCATCTCATTGGCGGCCATACACTGGTTCATGGGCCGCAGCACCGGAATGCCACCCCCTACGCTGGCCTCAAAGAGATAGACGGCGTTGTTGGCCTTGGCTAGCTCCATGAGACGCTTGCCGTGGCTGGCCACAAGCTCCTTGTTGGAGGTGACCACACTCTTCCCTGACTGTAAGGCCCGCTCCGTAAAGTCCAGAGCCGCCTTCATACCACCAATGGCCTCTACCACAATAGAAACCTCTGGATCCTGTTCAATTTTGGCAAAATCCTTTACAAAACAGTCGGAAAAGGGATGCCCGGGAAAGTCCCTTACATCCAGAATATATTTCAGGGCAATGGCGTCATCGGCCGGGCGGCGAATGCCATCCCCCTGGCCCCGCAGCAGCTCTGCCACACCGGAACCAACCACACCAAACCCTAAGATTGCTACATGCTTCATCGTCTTCCTACGTCCTTT
>JBHAQX010000096.1:0-6906 GCA_041830595.1 Evtepia sp. | reverse complement strand
AGAAGAGAAGAACGATCCTACCTTCTCTCAGGAGCTGGCCAATCTTGCCCATGTGTTTGTCTTTGACGCATTCGGTGCTTCCCACCGGGCCCATGCCTCGACGGCCGGGGTAACAAAGTATATCCCCTCCGTTGCGGGCTTTCTCATTGAAAAAGAACTGGCTGTTTTGGGCCAGGCCATGGAGGCCCCTAAGCGTCCCTTTGTGTCCATCATGGGCGGCTCTAAGGTTTCGGATAAAATCGGTGTCATTCGCAAAATGCTGGATTTGGCCGATACGATTATCATTGGTGGCGGCATGGCCTACACCTTTTTGGCGGCGAAGGGCTGCCAGGTAGGCGCATCTCTCCTCCAGGCTGAGCATCTGCCCTTTGCCAAAGAGATGCTTGCCCTTGCCGAATCTAAGGGAACCCGCCTGCTGCTTCCTGTGGACCACATGGCCGGAGCGGACTTTTCGGAGACAACACCCGCAACCCAGGTTGACGGAGAGGATATTCCAGAAGGTCTCATGGGTATGGACATTGGTCCCAAGACCATTGCTCTGTTTACAGAAGCTCTTCGAAATGCAGGTACTGTCTTTTGGAATGGGCCTATGGGCGTATTTGAGTTCCCTGCTTTTTCAAAGGGTACCTATAGCATGGCTCAAACCATAGCGGAGCTCTCCGGGGCTACCACTATCATTGGCGGCGGCGATTCTGCCTATGCGGTTGAGCAGATGGGTTTCGCCGACAAAATGACCCATATATCCACCGGCGGCGGTGCTGCCCTTGAGTTTATGGAAGGCCTTAATTTGCCGGGCATTGCCGCCCTTTTGGATGCAGACTGATTTTTCTGAAGACAGATTACCTTTTGAAAGGCTGGATTTCGTCCATTATGAATAGAAAATATCGAAAAACGATTGTTGCAGGCAATTGGAAGATGCACAAAACCGTCTCTGAAACCCGGCAATTTGCAGAGACTCTTAAAAGCTCTTTGCCCAAAACCAAGCGCTGTAGCCTTGTGCTGTGCGTGCCCTATGTGAGCATACCTGCCGCGATGAAGGTGCTCAAAGACAGCCGCATCGCTGTGGCCGCCCAAAATGTACACTGGGCTGAGACCGGGGCGTTTACTGGCGAAATTTCTGCTGCTATGCTGGCTGATTTGGGTGTGAAATACGTCCTCGTAGGCCACAGCGAGCGCCGGGAATATTTTGGAGAAACCGATCTCACCGTAAACAAAAAAATTCGTGCCGCTCTCGCCGCCGGACTTCACCCCATCCTATGTGTGGGCGAAACTCTGGAGCAGCGGGAGCTGGGGGTAACCAGTGAACTAATCGCTTACCAGGTGAAGTCCGCCCTCAATGGTGTCACTTCAGAAGAGATGCGCCATGTGGTCATTGCCTACGAACCCGTCTGGGCCATCGGCACAGGGAAAACTGCCACCCCGGAACAGGCTGGTGAGGTCTGCGGTGACATTCGCGCCGTACTGCGCAAACTATTCGGCGCACGAATTGCCAGAGGTTCCACGATACAATATGGTGGTTCCATGAACCCCAAAAATGCACCAGAGCTCTTGGCACAGCCTGATGTAGACGGGGGGCTGATTGGTTCGGCCTCCCTAAACCCAGACGACTTTTTACAGATTATCTATGCTGCCAACCAAGAGTAACCACCCAGGCTGCGCCCACTTAGATTGAGGTACTGACATGAAAACACCTACCACTCTTATTATCCTTGACGGCTTTGGTCTGGATGCTCCAAGCCAGTGCAATGCCATTCGCAATGCCAATACACCTAACTTAGACCAGATATTCAAAGAAAATCCCGGCTGCCAGCTCGCTGCCTGTGGTCTGGATGTGGGCCTTCCGGAAGGACAGATGGGAAACAGCGAGGTGGGCCACACAAATATAGGGGCAGGCCGGGTCGTCTTCCAGGATTTGCCCCGTATTAGTCAAGCCATTGACGATGGCTCATTGTTTGAGAATACGGCTTACTTGGATGTCATGGCCCACTGCAAACAGAAGGGCAAGGCCCTGCATATCATGGGCCTGCTATCCGATGGCGGTGTACATAGCCACATAAGCCATCTTTTCGCACTTTTGCGTCTTGCCAAGTCCCAAGGCCTTCAAGAGGTCTATATCCATGCCTTCTTAGACGGGCGAGATGTGGCCCCCACCTCCGGTGTATCCTTTGTTCGTCAGTGCTTAGACGCCTGCAAAGAAATTGGCATCGGACAAATTGCTACCCTTATGGGCCGCTACTTTGCTATGGATCGAGATCAGCGCTGGGAGCGGGTACAGCTGGCCTATAACGCCATTGTCTGTGGTGAAGCCCCCTTGGCTTTGGACCCTGTAGCAGCCGTGGAAGCCTCTTATGCGAATGGAATAACAGATGAATTTCTGGATCCCGTTATCTGTACCGAGGGCGCTCAGGTGCAGCAGGAGGATGGGATTATTTTCTTTAACTTCCGTCCTGATCGTGCCCGAGAGCTTACTCGCACCCTTGTTGACCCAGACTTTACTTACATTATACGCCCACGGGGTTTTTTCCCCGTCCACTTTGTCTGCACCACTTCCTACGACGCCGCCATGCCCAACGTTTCGGTCGCCTTCCCCAGTGAAGAACTCCACAATACCTTTGGAGAATACATCAGCCGTTCCGGCCTGAGCCAGCTGCGCATTGCCGAAACGGAAAAGTATGCCCACGTAACCTTTTTCTTCAATGGCGGCCGGGAGGAGGCCTTTCCTCTGGAAGATCGCGTGATGATCCCCTCCCCCAAAGTGCCCACCTATGATCTCAAGCCGGAAATGAGCGCCTATCAGGTGGCAGCAGAGGCAGTAAAGCGGATTGAAAGCGGCAAGTACGATGTGATTATCTTAAATTTTGCCAACTGTGATATGGTCGGACATACGGGAATCTATGATGCCGCGGTGAAAGCCGTGGAGGCCGTCGATGCCTGTACCGCCCAGGTGGTGGCGGCTACCAGCTCTATGGGTGGCATGAGTCTCATCACTGCCGACCACGGCAATGCAGAGTGTATGTGGGATGCATTAGGAGATCCCATCACCTCTCATACAACAAATGCAGTGCCTTTCTTTATTGTCGGTGCAGAGGTGCAGCTGCGCAATGGGAAACTGGCAGACATTGCCCCTACCATCTTGGATTTGATCGGTCTAGAAAAGCCTGACGAGATGAATGGATCTACCCTCATTACAAATTGATGGGTTTCGCGCTACGTTGGCGCAAGACAAAATGAAAAAAGAAGGAGTCATGGTTTATGAAGCAAATCATTGAGATTACAGATATTTTGGGCCGTGAAATTTTGGACTCCCGGGGAAATCCCACCGTGGAGGCCGAGGTCTATTTAGAGGATGGAAGCGTTGGCCGTGCGGCTGTGCCCTCCGGCGCTTCTACCGGAATCTTTGAAGCCTGCGAGCTGCGGGATGGCGACAAGTCCCTGTATTTGGGTAAGGGTGTTACAAAAGCGGTCCATAACGTAAACAGCGAAATCGCCGAGGCTCTGATTGGGGTCAATGTTTTGGATCAGGCCGCCATTGATCGGCTGCTCATTGACCTAGATGGTACGCCCAACAAAGAGCGCCTTGGGGCAAATGCCATTCTTGCCGTCTCTTTGGCCTGTGCCAAAGCTGCTGCTGAGAGTCTTGGTCTGCCTCTTTATCAGTATATCGGCGGTACCAATGCCAAAACCCTGCCCGTACCCATGATGAATATTCTCAATGGTGGTGCTCACGCCACAAATAACTTGGACATCCAGGAGTTTATGGTGATGCCCATTAGTGCTACTAGCTGGAAAGAGGCTCTGCGCATGAGTGCCGAGGTTTTTCACAGCCTAAAGCCGGTCCTTGCTGACCTGGGCACCCCCGCTGCCGGTGTTGGCGACGAAGGCGGCTATGCGCCCAATCTTAAGAACAATGAGGCTGCTTTGAAGGCAGTGGTCTTAGCCATTGAAGCTGCCGGCTACAAGCCCGGTGTGGATTTCATGATTGCCATTGATGGCGCCGTATCCGAATGGTATCGCAAGGACACAGATGATTACTATCTGCCCAAGGCCAAGCGAGTGATGACCCGTACTCAGCTGGTCAATATGTGGAAGGGCTTCGTCTCGAAATACCCCATTATCTCCATTGAAGACGGCATGGCCGAGGACGATTGGGAGGGCTGGGACATGTTGACCCGTGCCCTGGGCGACAAGGTACAGCTGGTTGGTGATGACCTGTTTGTCACCAATGTAGACCGGGTTAAAATGGGCATTGCCAAAAAGGTCTGTAACTCTGTCCTTATTAAGGTCAATCAGATCGGAACCCTGACGGAGACATTGGACACCATTGCCCTCGCTACCCGAGCCGGATACACCTCGGTCATCTCACACCGCTCTGGCGAAACCGAGGACACCACCATTGCCGACCTTGCAGTCGCCCTCAACGCAGGTCAGATTAAAACCGGTGCCCCCAGTCGCTCGGATCGGGTGGCCAAATACAACCAGCTGCTTCGTATTGAAGAGGAGCTGGACAGTGTCTCCTACTATCCGGGACGGGCTGCTTTCTTCAATCTTAAGAATCAATAAGTCTCACCATAACAAAAGCGCCCCAGGTCATTTGACCTGGGACGCTTTTTCATTTACAAGCTAAACAGGGTTGTCACAGCGGCCTGCACATAATCTATGTCCTCAAAGCTCGCTCGGCTGCTCACAAGAAACCAGATCATGCCGTCTTCTTCGGGACAAACAACCACCCCACATACCTGCCCCAAATGCCGTGCTGCCAGCGCACAGGGCAGATTCGGCAGGCAAATGCCAACCTTACCTAACCCGCTACGGGCATCCACACTGGCTTTCACCAAAAGTCCGTCGGGCAAAAATTCCTCCATACGGTAGGTTAAGTGTCTTGTCTTTGCTGCGGTAATGCTAGGATCCTCCGGTAGCAGAGCCCCTTCAATGGGGCCCAGATTAACCCGTCGCATTGGCCACCTCCTGATTTTAATACCCGCTCTCTCTGGATATGCGGAAGGTAACCCGTTCCTCCTTAAGCTGGCGCAGCACACTGGAGACGGTCCTAGCCGTAACATCCTCTTTGAAATATAAGCGAATACGGCCACTCTTCTCTTTTACATCCTTGAGAACTCCATTATACACGCCGCTTTCACTTTGCCCCCGGCCCCCGGCTGTCACGTGAGCCAGCCAAAGCAAATAACCGGCACCTTTCAGCTCTTCTTTTGTTGCGGCATCAAAGCCTTCATCCAAAACAAACAGTGCCCGCTGACGCAAAATGCGTCCTAATACATCATTCCCTTTGGTCAAAGACTCCAAGGAAACAGGTCCGGACTTACCTCCGTTCATCAGACCCACCCGATGTCCCTGGGTCACAACTTCAAGGAGCAAGGTATCCATTGTGGCCAACTGGTCTACCTCAAAGAAGAAGATTGCGCTCACATTGCCCTGCTGCTGCAAGGCGGAAAGGGTTGCGAGGAGTCCCGCACCGCTACCGACCTCAAAGGCCAAATAGACCTGCCCACCCTCGCCGGGCTCCTCCGGCTCCACCGGAGTCGGTTGATTGTTATTCCCGCCCGGGTTGCTGCTTCCTGGTTTTTCCTGTGCGTGGTATTTATCGACTCGACTTTTTAAAATGGATGATACGGTCTGAATATACAGTTCATCCGAGAGAACCGCATTGCTATTTTTAATGCGCAACAGCCAGCACCCCTCCACGGCCCGGAAGCTCGCATCTAGCCCAAAGTAGCCGCAGGTGTTCGCCGCTGGCAGATAGGGTATCCCATTTTTTAGCACGGCCGGATGGTAGGCGAAATACGTACCATTTGGATAGTCGCTCACCTTGCCGTTATTTAAGTCAAATTTCAAGACGGTGCTGGAGGTTGAAAGTTCCACTGTGCCGCTATCCTTATACCATTTTGCCGAAATACCAAGGCTTACCTCTGCATAGCGACTGTCAAAGGCCGTGTAAGGTATATAGGTAACCTCTCCTATGTAGATGGGCGTGTTGTACACCGACGGCTCTGGTAAATTGTCATTCACTGCCAAAAAATACGGATCGGCCGCTGCGAATCCAGTCAATGGCAAAAGGGACACAAGGAGCAGTCCCAAGCATAAAAATATTGAAATTCGTTTTTTCATAGGACCCTCCTTCCGAGTCAGGTTCTTTTTTCATGATTGTAACACAGGCTCTCAAAGAAGTAAAGATGACCAGCAAAACCGCACTTTGCAAGGACAGGCTTTTCTTCTGCTTCTTTTTGTGGTATACTACCCATATCTATTTGCTAATATTCACAGGGGAAAAGCTGGACATTTTTTCGTTGTACAGCAAGATACATTCCTTACCCCTAACACCAACAAAAAACCCAGGAGGTGTTCTTCTTGAGCAACCAAAGACCCCCCTCCTCCCGTCGCGATAGTGGCCGGGAGTATGACTATAACACGCGAAGAGGCAGTGAGGAAACTCGTTCTCGAAGTGGCAGCGGCAGAACCTCGGAACAAAGCCGCCGTCCGGATGCTACCTCACGAAATCGCAACACAGCCTCTCGTTCCGGTTCGACCCAAGCTGCCAGCCGAAATCCAAAAGGCAGGCCCAGTGCAAGACCTCCGGCGAAACGTCCTGCAAAGCGTCGCCGTCGTCTGCCTGTTCTACCCATCTTATTTCTTTTGGCCCTCCTTGTAATTATTGTTCTCGTCTTCCGTTCGTGCCAGGGAAATGGAATTGCCACAAATAGCCTTTCTCTGGAATTCTCCCCCTCATCTACCCTGATCGTTGGAACCAGTGGCGAGGTGCACGTGGTCGGTCTGCCAGAAGATTTTTCCGGCAGTATCCAGTGGATTAGCAACGACGATAGCATTGTTAGCATCTCTCAGCAAGGTGTTATGAAGGCAAAAAAAGCCGGTGAATCCGTGATTGCAGCCATT
>JBHAQX010000095.1:0-11003 GCA_041830595.1 Evtepia sp. | reverse complement strand
GAAAAAATGGAGCCCCCGTGCTTGTGGAAGATGCGACGGTACAGCCTGGTATGCTGGAGGCTTCCAATGTGGACCTTGCCCACGAAATGACAAAAGTCATTGAGGCTCAACGGTCTTATAGCTATGCACTTCGCATGGTGCAGACCTCAGATGAGGTAACCAGCACCATTAACGGCCTGCGCGGTTAGTAAAGAAAGAAGGACAACAAAATGGCAATTCGTAACTACAGTGAGTTAGACAATCTCGAGCTGGATATCCTGCGAGAGATTGGCAGCATCGGAACTGGCAATGCTGCCAACGCATTGTCCCAACTTCTAAATCAAGAAGTGCGCATTACGCTGCCTGAAGTGCGCATTATGGGTTATAATGAGTCGATTGAGTGGATTGGCGGAGCCGAAGCCATCACCGCCGGCGTTTTAGTGCAGCTGGGCGGTGAAATCAGTGGCATTATGCTGTCTGTTCAGCAGATTGACTTTGTCAATCTTGTGTTAGAGAGTATGCTTGGAACCAGTATTGAAGATTATAGTCAGCTTGGAGATTTGGAATCTTCTGCCTTGGTAGAGGTCGGCAATATTATGATCTCCTCTTTTATTGGCGCTCTTTCGGCCCTGGCCGGCATCTCTATTCGCCCCACCGTTCCAGGTCTGACCGTGGATATGCAGGGTGCTATCCTGGCCGTTCCTATGGCTGCCTACGGCGGGCAGTCTGATTTTATTATGACAATCGGAGGGAACTTTATCTGCAACAATCGGCAGGTACCCTGCCGCATTCTCCTATCCCCTGATCTGCGTTCTCTGAATTTCTTGCTAAGGAAGTTAAGTGGAGCTGATGAATGATACAAAGATAATCGTAGGCATTGCAGATATGAAGCTAACCCAACATAATGGCACCCTGATTACCTATGCACTGGGTTCTTGTATCGGAATTTGCATCTATGATCCACTGATAAAGCTTGCTGCTATGATTCATATTATGCTTCCACTTAATATGGAAACAGGTCGAAAGAACCCATTTAAGTATGCCGACAGTGGCCTGAGAGAAACCATTAACCAGATGGTTGCGCGCGGTGCAAACAAGTCACGTCTTGTGGTGAAAATTGCCGGCGGTGCAAAAATGTTTGAACTAAGTGGTGGAAATCTAGGCAGCATCGGCCAGCGTAATATTGAAAGTGTACGCATGGTGTTAAAGCGGGAGGGACTTCGTCTTGCTGGGGAGGACGTTGGAGGTACCGTGGCCCGCACTATGCTCTTTAGCCCTACAACGGGAATGGTATGCATTCGTTCCTATGGGCGTCCGGATAATGTCTTTTAGGAAACCAAACTAAAGATTAAAGGAGTTGTCGATTACCATGTCAGAGGTACGAAGTGATATTCTGCTTGAATCAGGCACCAATGAAATTGAGATCATGGAGTTTACCATCGATGGAAATCTTTACGGAATCAATGTAGCCAAGGTGCGGGAAATCTTGATTTCTGCTCCGGTTAAGGCCATGCCCCATGTTCACCCATCGGTGGAGGGTATCTTTAAGCCGAGAGATATGGTAATTACGGTGGTAGACCTTCCTCATTTCTTGACGGGAAATGTCTCAGCGCGGGCAGCAAAAGACTTATTTATCATCACCAATTTTAATAAATTGCATATTGCATTCCGTGTCAATGCTGTGATGGGCATTCGCCGGATCTCTTGGACGGATATCCAGAAACCAGATAGTACGGTATCCCGCAGTGATGATGGCGTAACCACCGGCATTGCACAGTGTGGTGAAAATCTTGTCACGATTCTGGATTTTGAGCGTATTGTGGCAGAGATTTCCCCCGAAACTTCAATCCAGGTTAGTGAAATTGAGCAGTTGGGACCAAGAGAGCGCAACGCCCAGCCCATCTACATTGCAGAGGATTCTATTTTGTTAGCTAGAATGCTGGAAGATGCACTGACCAAAGCCGGCTATAGCAATTTGCATTTGTATCCCAATGGCCAGGAGCTTTGGGATGCTCTAACCAAAATCAAGACCAGCGGAAAAAACATCAGCGACGAGATTTCCTTAATTATTACTGATATTGAAATGCCTCAAATGGATGGCCATCGCCTTACCAAGCTGATAAAAAGCGATCCAGCCATGTCCCATATCCCAGTGGTTATCTTCTCCTCCCTCATTACAGATGAGATGCGTATTAAGGGCAAGCAGCTTGGAGCAGATGAGCAGCTGGCAAAACCTGAAATTGTCCATTTAGTGGGCGTCATGGATCACCTTCTGCACCATGATGCTTAAGGTTCTATTTACTTTGAATCTACAAAGGTGGTATTGAGCATGAGCAGTAGTGCAAGCAGCAAATATATTGTGCGTCAGCCAATTAAGGATCGGAACTGCAAAGTCATTGGTTATGAAATTTTATATTATGGCGAGAATCAGGCCTTTAGTGACATTGGGGCTGGTAGCAATTCCCACGAGTTTGCTGCTGCTGACACCGTGTATAATTTCTTGCTACAGAATACAAACAAGGGTCTAAAAGACTCGTTGAACTTTATGACGTTCACGCCTACCCTGCTTATGAAAAAAACCCCAAAACTTTTCAACACTTCTGAGTTAGTGATTCAGATTGATGACAACGTAATCATCCACCCTCTGGCGATGCACTTGGTATTACAGTATGCCAGTGCGGGGTACAAGATTGCCATCAATGAGTTCCAATTTGCCCCTCGTTATCTCGCACTTATTGACAATATTGATTATATTAAGCTTAATTTCAAGACATTGGGTGACAATACCATTCACAATATTGTTGAGATTGCCCACAACAAAAACAAGAAGTGCCTCGCTGTTGGTATTGATAGCAAGGAGCTTTATGAAAAAGCCCTTTCCATGAATGTGGATGTATTTGAAGGTAGTTATGTGACAGAGCAAATGGCCACAAAAGCACACGCCAGCGGCTATCTGCAAAGTAACTTTTTCCGGTTGATGGTTGCTGTCACAAGAGACGAGCCAGATGTAAATGAAATCGTTGATTTGATCTCAGTGGATGCTACCCTAACCTATGGTCTTCTACGCATGGTAAACTCTCGTTTTTTTGCACTGCGCCACAAAGCTGCTACGGTACAGCAGGCGATTGTGATCTTAGGCCTAAGCCAACTGAAGCAGTGGATTTACCTGTTAAGTGCAAGCAATGCGGAAAATCAGTTTGATGAAGGCTCTGAGGAGTTTTTGAAGCTTTCTTTTATGCGTGCCAGCTTCTGCAGTCAGCTAATGTCCTACACTCACAATATGCCGATTTCCACCTCGGATGCCTACTTAATGGGTATGTTCTCCACACTAAACTATTTGATTGACGCACCCTTAGAGGATATTCTATCGGAAGTTCCTGTGCTGGATGACATTAAGGCCGCTTTGCTTACCCAGGAGGGTCGCCCCGGGCTTCTTTATAAACTCGCATTGAGCTATGAACATGCTGACTGGCCAGCCATCAGTGATCTGGCTGCCCAGCTGAATATCCCCACCAATTTGCTTACAAGTGTTTATTTTAACTGTATGGAAGAAGTCAATGAAACCTGGCGACAGCTGACCAATCCGGGTCAAGGGGATGCTCCAGAGGCATCCTCTGAGATGGAAGAAACGGATACTCCTGCGGAGTAATCAAAAATCCCACCTAGATGAGCTCATCTAGGTGGGATTTTTTGTTCTTTCTACCTTTATGACAAAATAAAAGGATTCTGACTCTGTTGCTGTCTTAAGGCTTCTTCTCCACATGTCTAGGATGATGGAGGATTGTTTCACAGGCCTTGATCAGCTGCGCCGTGAGTATTTGACTATACCGCTTTTCATACACAGTAAGGGTGGGAATAACCTCTCCCTTTTCCATCACAATGTATTTGGCCGGAAGGTTTGTAAGGGCTAGAGCCTTTACATCGGCTGTGCAACGGGCACAGGGGCAAACCGATAGCATCTTGAGATATCTTGGGGCCTGTTCCTCTACCAAGGCCTGCATAACATTGACATAGCTTATGTTATCCCCACTACCCACAGTCGTCTCCAGCTCCAAAAGCATCTCTTCCATGGCGGGGTCCTCCGCAAACGCATCCACTACCGGCTGGCTCTCTTCCATAACTGGGGCATCAGCGGGAGCATTTTCTGTTGCAACAGGCTGCATCTCTTCCTCTTGAGGGGCCTGCTTCGCCGCTTCAACGACAACCGTTTCCTGAACTTCTGGGGTAAGCTCTTCCACTTCGGAGGTCGGCTCAAGCTCTAGGGAAGATTCTTCTGATGGGCTAGGTGACTCTTCCACCTCTTGTTGGGGAATGCTCTCTTCCTCTTGGGGCAGGTCTGCCTCATCTTCTTGCCCTGCGTCCTGCTCCAGGTCCCGCTCCAAACCCTCTCGAATGGCATCTGCTAGCGCTTCATCTTGCTTGGATTCCACCTCAATGGATGCAGGCTTTGATTCCTGGAATGCAACTGACTCCACCTCGGAAACCGCGACACTCTGCACCTGCTGGGGTGGGGTAGAACTCTTTTCAGTCACAGTCTCCTGGGCCGCCGTATCTTGGGATACCGCTTCTGGGTTTGGCCCGGAAAGAACATTGAGCACATGTGCGGTTTTGCTTGACTTACTGCTTTTTTTGGTGGCCATCTTTTTCTCCCCTTTCCATCCCATTTCGCCTAGTTTTTACTATCTTTCGAAGATGGATTGATTCCCGTAATCTCGGTTACTAGATTTTGAAAGTCCAGTGACGGCTTAGAGCGCGGAGCATAGCTTATGATACTCTCCCCATGAGCAGGTGCCTCGGCCACAGAAACACTGGAACGAATGGTCGTTTCAAACACCTTGGTGTTGAGCTGTTTGGCAATTTGTTCCGACATCTCCAGCACCTCTACATTGAGGTTCAGTCGGGGATTATATTTATTGAGCAGAATACCCAGCACCTTTACTCTGGAATTATAACACTGGCGCACGGTTTCAATGGTCTCTCGAATCTGACTGATGCCCAAAAGACTTAGAATTTCAGGTGCCATGGGAATGACCAGTGCATCTGCTGCCACATAGGCATTCACGGTAAGTACGTTAAGAGCCGGTGGTGTATCGATGATGATATAGTCATACCACTTTGCCACAGGCTCAAGCTGGTTACGAAGCAAAAACTCCCGACCAGGCCGATTGAATTCTAACTCTGCTGCAGATAGTAAAATATTAGAAGCCAAGACATCCCCATGGGGTGTGCGTACAATAGCGGATTCAATGGGAACTTGACCTTTCAGCACCTCGTATACTGTTGTACAACTTTCAATATCAAGGCCCAAGCTAAAACCAAGACTACCCTGGGGGTCTAGGTCGATTCCAAGCACCTTTTGCCCTCTTTGGATCAGTGCCGTCATCAGTGCAGTAGCCGTGGTTGTCTTGCCTACACCGCCCTTCTGATTGGTGACAGCGATGATGGTTGCCAAAAAAATCCCCTCCACTTGCAAATTTCTAACATAGTAAGCTTAACTTTACTATACTACATGTCGATAGAAAAGTATAGAAGTAGATTGTATTTTTTCAGGCATTTTGTCGCAACCCTAAGCAATCTGTCTGTAGCTCAATAGGAAAGGGGCAATTACTATGGCTTCAATTGGCGGCGCAAGCGGTGTCAACCAAGGTAGTCTATATGGATCGCGAAACGTGATTTCTGGCTTGGCCAGTGGCATGGATACGGAAGGAATGATCGAAAACTCCATCAGCGGTTTTCGTCTTAAAATTAGTGGCCTGCAGCAGAAGCAGACCAGACTGCAATGGCAGCAGGAGGCCTATCGAGGCCTAACCGATGATCTGGTGGCCTTTTCCCGGAAGTATAGCTCCTATACTTCCTCTACGAACCTGCTCAGTAACAGTTTTTTCAATAAGGCAACTTTGACCACTGCCAATGGTCCCAATGCCGAAAAAGTGAGTGCCACAGGGAAAACCACCAGTGATATAAAGATCAATAGTGTGACACAGTTGGCCACGGCCAGCCGCTATCAGATCAACAAAGGCGGCGTGCTGGAGGCGGTAAAAAGAACTTCTGCTGATAATCCCCTGATTGAGGCAGAGCAATCCATTGGTCTGGGTGACAGCGCCTATATCAGTAAGCTCCGTGGTAATATGACCATTGCCTATGGTGGGAGTAGTACTGTTTCGATTAGTTTTGCTGAGTCGGACGTCTATAAAGATAATAAGGCTTTTGTGGATGCCATCAATGAAAAGCTGGCAGATGTCAAAATCAGTGGCGATCCGGCCAGCGACCGTATTAAAGTGGAACTGTTGTCCGACGGAAAAATTAGTTTCTCTGATAAGCTTGCTGCCGGAAATGAAGTTTACATCAGTAATCTGAGCGGTAGCATAAAGGACACCTTTGGCGATACCACTTATGATAATACAACAAAAACGGCAACGCTAGACATGAACGGTAAGGTTTTAAAGGAAGCAACCACTGCCATTAATAGCATTGCAGACAAGAAGATGACCTTCTCCCTTGATGGAATAACCAAATCCTTTACCTTTCCCTCTGCCTCTGAGCTAAGCAAGTATGCTTCCAAAAATAGCTGTACACGGGAAGATGCTGTAACTGCTTTGCTCCAGGAAAAGCTGAACAGTGCCTTCGGTAGTGGTAGAATCACGGTTACGGACAAGGACGCTGCGGCAGATAAGCTACGACTAAGCTTTGAAGTAGCCTCAGGTTCCACTCTAACCTTTGCCTCTGATGCAAACACTGCCCTGGGGTTGAATAAAACTGAGAGCACCGCCCTCAATACCTCTAAAACTTTGGGGGAACTACTGGGCAATGACTTAAAGGGCCTCACAGGCGGTAAATTACTGAAGGCAGATGGTGCCGTGAAAAAGCAGGATGACGGCAGCTATAAGGACTCCAAAGGAAATGTGGTAAATGAAAAAGGTGACCGCCTTGGTAAAGATGGAAAAGCCCTCTACAGCCACGACTTAGTGATTAACGGCAAGACCGTTGGCAGCTTTACCCGTGATACCAGTTTGGAATCGGTCATTCTGGCCATCAACAATGATGCCGATGCTGGTGTTTCCGTGACCTATTCAAAGACCACTAACCAGTTTGTTTTCAACGCAAAGGAAACCGGTGCGAACCGAGATATTAAAATTGGTGACGGTTTGGGAAAAACCATTTTTGGTGATGGGAATCCCCCTGATGCTGTGTATACTTCAGGGCAGGATGCCGTGATCAGTATGACGGTCAACGGAACTTCCCTTAATGTCTCTCGCAGCACCAATACCTTTGACGTGGATGGTATGTCCATTACCCTAAACGGTACCTTTGATAGTGCCGGCGATGTGACAAAAGCTGTGAGCTTTACCAATTCCGCCGACTCGGACAAAATTGTGGATGCCGTAAAATCCATGATTGAAGACTATAATAAAATGGTCTCTGATTTGCGCAGTGCCTTTAATACGTCGCCCGCTCAGAAGTCCAATGGCAGCAAATATCAGCCACTGACAGATCAAGACAGAGAGACCATGTCGGAATCTGCCATTAAAAACTACGAAGAAAAGGCAAAGCAAGGCATTCTCTTTGCCGACCGTGACCTCTCCTCCCTCTATAATAAGCTGCTTTCTGCCTTTACGCCTAGTGGCGCCGATGGTTTGGCCTTGCGCAGCATGGGAATTACCACCACCTACACCAGCGGCCTAACTCAAATTCAGCTGGATGAGGATCGGCTGCGGGAAACCTTAAAGAATAACCCCGATGCGGTGCGGGATGCCTTTACAAAATCCAAAGAAACCGGCTCGGCCACAGATGGCCTGGCCATAAACCTAAAGAATACACTAGATGCCTACGTCAAGACAGATGGCGCCAATAAAGGTATTTTAATCAATAAGGCTGGCTCTAAGTATTCTACCAATTCCCTATTCGATAACAGTCTTAAAAAGGAAATTGATACGTACGAATCGCAAATTGTCAAGCTGCAAGGCAAGATGTCCAAGAAAGTAGATTACTATACCAGACAGTTCACCCAACTGGAAAAACTGATTGCTCAGATGAACGAGCAGAGTTCCTCAATCATGAACCTAATGGGCGGGGGCGCCTAATGTTGCACTCCGCATAAGGAAAGGAATATTACACTATGAATATGGGCTTTCAGCAGTATAAGGAACAGTCCGTAAACACCATGACCTCCAATGAGCTTATGCTTCTCCTTTTCGATGAACTGGTTAAGCGCATTACCAGGGCAGAGCTTTCCCTTGAAAAAGAGAATTTTGATCTTTTTGAGGAATCAGTCGACCGCTGTTTGGACATCATTCGTTATCTGGACGACACCTTGGATCGTCAATATGAAATCAGTGGTGACCTACACCGTATGTATGATTATTTCTGCTACAGCCTTAACCGGGTGAAATACGGCCGAAATATGGAAGAATTGCACAATGTAAAGCCTATGCTTGTCGACCTGCGCGATACCTTCCGCACTGCAGATAAGTCCGGCGGTCTTTCCTCTGCCCCAAACCCCGCAGCGGGGGCTGAGTAATGACCAGACAAGATCTAAATGAACTACTTGAGCTGGAGCGAAAGCTTTTTTCTAAGCTGACAGAAACCCTGGGCATCAGCCAGGATTTGGCGGATGCCATTGATCGGCAGGATTCCGTTTCCGTTAACATGCTGCTTTCTATGCGGCAACGGCCCATCCTTGAGCTTCAGGAGACCAGTAGCTATATCGACTTAAAGCGCCTTGACCTAAGCCCTAGCAGTGCGGAGCGCTTTGTGGCTCTCACCTCAGGTTCTCCGGCCAATTCCCCTGAGGAACAGCCGGTAGCGGACCAAATTTCTTCCAATCGCCGCCTTTTGGTGCGATTGGTTGAACTGGACCGCCGTATCAATACAAAGCTCTGCGGGGATGCGTCCTACTACAATCAAAAATGAAAGCAATGTCCTCCATCTGGAGGACATTGCTTTGCTCGTTTCCTGCATTGAATATGGAAAATTATTGAATTTTCTCACCATTAGGTGAAGAGAGAAACCACAGGGGCACCCCATCATTTCGATTGGGCGAAAGCTCATCAATGATGAGCTGGGCATCCCACATCGCAAGGCTGCGGTCTCGACTACTGGGGTCTGCAACTAGAATGCTGCCATCTAGGCTGACCCCTATCAGGAGAATAAAGTGGCCTCCATTGGTAAAATGCCCTTTGGCTACAAGAGCTACTCCTAATTTACCAGAAGATAACTCCTGTCGCAGGCGGCTGACACTTCTGTTTTCGCATACCTCTGCCTGCAAGCCATAGCTGGCTGCCGTTCCCTCCACAATCGACAGATAGGAGCCGTGCCTTGGGGCCCAGTAGCCATTTTCTTTGGCCCAAAGCGCCATTTGCGCCGGATTGACCAACTGTTCTCCCATACTGGACACTGCCATAGCCATTACCGTAGGGCCACAACCATAGGGTCCAATGGTGTCGCTGCCAAAGGGCTGATTTGCCCATTGGGGATCCACCTGGTTGAAGTAGACAATATCACGGGCTCCACCAGTCAGTAGTTCTACCCCTTCCTGCTCTTTTAATATAAGTCCTGCCTCTCCCCCATTGGGCAAGCTGGCCCAGACCGAGGGTTCCATGTTGCGCTGATCAAATACCGGGTTTTTGGATTGATCGGTCTCAACGGAAAACAACTGGTCAATCAGTCCCTGCCCCGCTTCCTGTATATGAGTAAACCTTTCAACTGCCAAGGTCTTGACGGGAGCCGTCACACGAAAATAGAGTTCTGGATCCATAATGCGGCAAGTAGCAAGCTCTACCCCTCCAATGCAAACCACTGCAAGCAGAAAGACAAGTATTATATTTTTAATCCTTGAAACAATGCTGCTCTGCCTCAAGATTTTCCCTACTTTCAACATCCAAATCCGGATTATTATGATTATCTCTTGAAATTATAACAAATAAATACCATAATGGGTAGAGGCCAAATCTCAATATTGTTTGGTATATTAAGGAGCGTTCGCAGATGCCCGTAATTCGATTAGATGGGGTAAGCAAAATTTATAAATCCGAGCGGCGGAAAAAATTTCCCGCTGTGAGTGATATTAATTTGACTATTCTCCAAGGTGAATTTGTTTTCATTGTAGGGAGCAGTGGTTCCGGAAAAAGTACCATCCTGCGGCTGATTACAGGTAGCTTGCGGCCAAGCCACGGCAATGTCTACCTAAACCACTTGAACATCAGCAAACTGGCACCTTGGTCCCGTAAAAAGCTGCGGCGCTTTTTTGGTCATGTCCATCAACAACCCCAGCTTTCTCGTTATTTAACTGTGGGGGAAAGCTTTATGTCTCTTGCCCAGCGTAGTTTTCTGGGTGGAGAGGCCACCAGGCGGGAAAAAGTCTCCAAGGCACTCGGCCTTGTTGGCATATTCGGGGTAGAGAATAAGTACCCAGGAGATTTAACGGTAAACCAAACCAGGAGAGTCGAGCTCGCCCGTGCCCTGATCAATAGCCCTCCCATCCTTGTCGTTGACGAGATGAGTGTGGGGGCTGATGATGATACCACCTGGGATTTGATGCAGCTGCTGCGAGAAATTAACCAACAGGGAACCACTGTTATTATGGCGACCCATGCCAGTAGTCAGGTCAATATTATGCGCAAACGAGTGATTACCTTGGTGGATGGTCGAATTGTAGCCGATATCCCCCGGGGAAAATATGGTGATATTACGGGAAAGACTTTCTATAAAAAGTCTTAGATGCCTATTGTCTATGCCTGGTATACTAGGTTCTATTTTTGTTTTTTCTACTTTACAAGCATTTTAAAACCATTTTCGGCCAAACAACAATCGGTTGGCTTTTATAGGGGGAGTATTCATGTCCGACACATATGCCCAACAAACGCGAGATTTGATCTACGCCCTTGATATTGGCACGAGAAGCCTCATTGGCATTGTCGGCAAAGTGGAAGAGGATAAATTTCATGTTCTAGCGATTGAAAAGGCGGAGCATGGAAAGCGCACCATGCTGGACGGTCAAATTGAAGATATTGCTTCGGTCTCTCAAT
>JBHAQX010000094.1:0-4758 GCA_041830595.1 Evtepia sp. | reverse complement strand
TGTTGCTGCGTCTACATCAGAAAATGCAACGGTACTGCTCACGGCCGGAGTCCCCGCCGCTCTGTAGAGTATATCCACTAGTTTTTCACGAGTCAAAAACTTGCTGGGCTGAAAATGGGGATTCGGCAGTTCCGGAAAAAGATCTCTTACCGTAACATAGCCAACTGCCTCATAGAACCAGTCCTTTTCCGACACATCGTCATAGGGATTGCTCCAATTGCTCTGGCTCACATTCTGTGGATAAAATCGATACTGCTCCATGGTAACCTGGGTTTTGTCCAGTACCTGGGCAATGTCGGTAAACTGATTCCGGCTGCAATCTAAGCGAAGCTCGGTCATATCTGTTGGCAGCATAAGTTCGACCAGCTGATTCCGGGAGCAGTCCAGGGTCACAAGGGCTTTATTTCCCCTCATATCCAGACTCTTCAACGCATTTTTTTGACAAAGAAGGGTATTCAATGCTGGGTTCTTGGAAAAATCAAAATGGGTAACTTGGTTGCTGCTTATGTCTAAAAGTTCTAACTTTGGATTTTTAGACACATCTAAGGTAGTGAGCTTGTTGTTACTGCAATCCAATGTTTTCAATTCCGGAAAATAGACAAGGCCCTCTAGGTCTGTAAGACCAAGACCAGAGAGCGTGAGCTCCTCCACTTTACTAAGCTCCCCGATGTCAATCTTCCCGTCCTGATCTGCATCAAAGTTCTCCAACACATACTTACGGAAAATCGGATCCTTTAGACTTTGACTTATATCAGACTCTGTCGCCATAGCACCTGTAGACAGAGCAAAAAATAGCAGTGTCGCAGATAGGAACCCTGCAAAAATTTGTTTCATAGGCTTTCCTCCTAGATTTTCTTTTATCCTATCAAAAAAACGGTCTTTTGTCCATAGTATCCAATCTTTTCCTTCTTGCATCTTCTGATCTTTCCATGTATCATCATAGCAATAGAGTCGTCCCCTTTGAAAGGCGGTGTTTCCTTGAGCATACAAAAATATGAGGCCTTACTTAAAATTGCCCAGCTTGGCAATATTACAAAGGCCGCCGCCCAGTTGGGTTATACCCAGTCGGCCCTTAGTAACGTAGTCGCCACCTTGGAATCGGAATGGAAGGTCAAGCTTTTGGTTCGAGAGAAGTATGGTGTACACCTAAGCCAGGAGGGCGCACAGCTGCTGCCCTATCTGCACCGAATCGTGGAGGAAAATCAAGCGCTTATGGCCCAGATTGCCAAGCTGCAAAAGCTGGAAAAGGGCGGCATTCGCCTCGGTGCTTTTCAAAGTGTTTACAGCCATCTTCTCCCCCCCATTCTTAAGTCGTTCACAACCATGTATCCGGATATCAAATTCGCCTTTAAGCAGGCCACCTATGCAGAGATTGAGGATTTGATCTTTCAGGGCGAGCTTGACTGCGGCTTTGTTAGCCTTCCCACCCGGAACAAACTGGAGACAATCCCAATCCATAGGGATAGAGTCTTAGCTGTCTTCCCCCCCTTTACCCACACAGATGGCCGCTCTTTTCCTATCGCCGACCTTGAAAAGGAGACCGTAATTATACAAAAGGAGATGGAGTCAGAGGTCCTTGACCTGTTGAAACGCAACCACCTCACCCTGCAGTCAAAGTACACGGCTGACAATGAATATTCTATTTTGCCCATGGTTGCTAACGGTGTGGGCATGTGCATTCTGCCGGAGCTGATGCTGCAGGATTCCCCCTATACCTTAACAACTAAACCGCTGAACCCACCCGCCTTTCGCACCATTGCCCTAGCCTATCGAAAGGCAAATCTAAACCCAGCTACCAAGAAATTTATTCAGCACGTAACGGAACAGTCGCCCCTTACCTAGTTCTTTGCTCCCTGCACCACTTGAAAGAATAAAAGAACCGCAACCATATCATAATATGGTTGCGGTTCTTTTATTCGCTTCTGCTGATTAGGTCAATGCGCTTGCCACCTGAAATAGTCCAATAATAAAGAGAACAGGCAGTGCGATTACCTTGGATTTGATTCCATTCACCATGTGGTTGCTTTCCATCATGTTTACAGTTGTTCTATTCATATTCGTTCCTCCATTCACCAAATGTATCCTGTGTGTGCTTCTTCTTTGTGACTTGAGTATACGACACTTTCTCTCTTCTGTAAAACAGATAAAATTCATTTCAGGAATCACTTTCACAAATGTCTGAAACAAGAACTTTGCCATCTTGTTCTGTATTGATTATCAGGTTTTTCCTTCCACCAAATGCCTTGCTGTCCCTCTATTCTAGTCGTCTGTACTTTTATCAAAAGAACGTACCCTGCCAATATGGCTGAGTACGTTCTTTATGTTCGTTCCCTATGCATTTCTTTTTGCAGCTGGCTGGGATAGATGACAAGAAGCAAGCCTTTCCCTGCCGACACAATGGCCTCTTCCCCTACAAACGCATTACTCACTCCAATGGGGAAGGTATTCCTTACAGTGGCATTTTCCAGGGTATATTTCAGCCCTCGTTCATAGACCCCTGTCACCTCTTCCGAAAAGGCAAAAATGGACAGAACCCCTTCTTCCATACTCGGAAAGAAAAGACTTCCCTGGGACAGCATTGTGACAACTGTGTTGTTATCATAGAGATAACCGTAAACCCCCAGGGTTTCCAGATAAGCAAGGCACTGAAGATTTGCCAAGGTGTGGTCCAAGCGCCCCCCTGCTCCCCCTAGTATATGAAATTCCTTGCAGCCTCTCGCCAGGCCCTCTTTTAAGGCTGCCAGCATATCGGTATCATCCTTCTCCTCGGGCAGCCGAATCACATTGTCTGCCAAAGGGACTACTTTAGCCGAATCCAAATCTCCTACGATTAAATCGGGCACAATCTGCCTCTCATTTAGATATAGCAGACCCCCGTCCGCTGCAATGACAAAGTCCTCCGGGCCTGGCTGTGGAAGGTCGCCTTCCATGGGTCCTGCCCCAAACACATAACAGCAATCCATCCCAGCACCCCCTCTTCCCATTGATTGCTTTTTACCATAGCACAGGCTTTTCTCCAGGTCAAGATTTCTCCGGCAGAAGCCTTATTTTTTATAAGGAATCCCCTTTTGCCTGCTCGCACTGGACTGACAAGGTGTTTAGCTCGCAAATTAAGCCCCCAATTGTAGTTTGATTCTCCTACAATTGGGGGCTCTGTATCTGCCCGCTTTCCGTGGGGCAATGCACATTGCTAGTGCCTCATGGGTGGGGTTTCTTTATACACGGTTGATGCTAATGCGATCCAAGGTCATAGGCCGCTCTTCCGAAGTGCCATCCTTTCCATAGCCCAAAGCAATGGAGGCAAGAGGCTCATACCCGACCGGCATATGAACCTCTTGCAGCAAATCGGCATCGGCCCGAAAGGCCAGCACAGTGCCCCATATGTAGCAGGAGTCAATCCCAAGGTCGGTAGCTGCCAACAGAATATTCTGGGCAATGGTGCCGCCATTTGCCATATCCAGCTCCGGTACAGACCCATGACACGTAGATATGATGATAACCGTTGGTGCCCCATAGTAGATATCACGAGTAGGATCACGAAAACAGTCCATGGCTACATCTCTTATGGTGTCCAGCACATCCGGATCCTGCACGACCGTTAAATGTAGATTTTGATATTCTCCATGGCCCACAGGGGCTGCACAGGCTGCCTGTAAAATTTGCTCTAGCTCTTTATCCCCAATCTGTTGCGGGCCAAAATTTCTAGTTGATTTCCTCTTTGCAATGCTCTGAAAGGTCTCCACACTTTATCTCTCCTTCTTCCATTTTTTCCATCTATAGGCGCACGCCCAACTTCCTTCACTGGGCCGGCCGCTAGCTCCCAAGGTATTTGCTCAGCTTTTTTATAAATATCTCCACATCAATGGGTTTTGCAATATGGTCATTCATCCCCGCACCCAGGCAGCGGTCTACATCATCGCTAAAGGCATTTGCCGTCATCGCAAGAATTGGCACCTTTAATGCCCAAAGGCTGCCTAGATTGCGGATGGCCTTTGTTGCATCCAGCCCATCCATTTCTGGCATCTGGACATCCATCAGGATGAGATCAAATGGTTCTTCCCGATCCTGAACAGCCGCCAGTGCCTCCAGACCATTTTCTGCTGTTTGGATCGATAGGCCGGTATCCTCCAAAATAGCAAGAATGATTTCTCGGTTAATCTCGATGTCTTCTACCAACAGAATGCGCTTACCTACCCAATTCTGTGTTCCTGTGTCTGTTCTCTCTTGTTTTTTCTCACTGCCGATGGGCTCACCCCAGGAGATTGGAACTTCAAGAAAGAACGTAGCACCCTTTTCCTCCTCGCTCCTCACTCCGATATCGCCACCCAAGAGCTGGATAATGCTTTTGCAAATGGCAAGACCAAGACCCGTTCCACCAAAACGACGGGCCGTGCCCCCATCGGCCTGCTCAAAGGAGCGAAACAGTCTTGCTTGTTGTTCTGCACTAATCCCAATGCCACTGTCTTCCACCTCAATGTAAAGGCGCTGCCGCTCCCCTTCCAATGGCTTTAACTCCACCTTAACCTCAATGGCTCCGCCATCGCCTGTAAACTTGACCGCATTGGTCAAAAGGTTAATCATCACCTGAGATAGGCGCAGCTCATCCGACAGCATATAGCAATCAAAGGTCGTCGGCCCTTGGTAGTAGAACCGCTGATTCTTTTCCAGCATCCGAACCTTTACCATATCAAAAACATTTCGAATCATTTTTTCAAAATCGAAGGGATGCACCGAAATTTCTAATTTTCCAGCTTCAAT
>JBHAQX010000093.1:0-3366 GCA_041830595.1 Evtepia sp. | reverse complement strand
TTTTTGCCCTTTTTTCAAAGTAAAGATGGCAAATCCACTGGATTTGCGTTAACATAAGAGGAACCACAAGGAGCAAAGGAGCCCTATTATGAACTAT
Source organism: Evtepia sp. (assembly GCA_041830595.1). GTDB lineage: Bacteria > Bacillota > Clostridia > Oscillospirales > Oscillospiraceae > Evtepia. The sequence continues at coordinate 3,269 of JBHAQX010000093.1, read as the reverse complement.
CAGGTAAAGCAGGAAAAACCCCTGCTGGAATTTTTACTGGAGGATGTGCCAAAGCTGTCTCGCAGCAAGGCCAAATCTCTCCTAAAATATGGACAGATTTCTGTCAACGGAAAGGCTGTAAAAGCCTTTGACTATTCCCTGCGTCCAGGCTCTGTCGTTACGGTTGGCCAAGGTACTAAGGCCCAGGCGGAGGCCAGCGCCCAGCTGGATATTATCTTTGAAAACGATGAGCTGATTGTCATTAACAAGCCCGACGGCTTGCTCTGCGTCCCCAGTGACAACCTAGAGGAAGAAACCGCCTATGCTCTCGTTGGTGCCTATCTGCGCACCAAAAACTCAAAGGCCAAGGCTCACATCGTCCACCGTTTGGATCAGTACACCTCGGGAATCGTATTATTCTCGAAAAGCAAAGCCCTTAAGGAGCTTTTACAGGCTGACTGGAACAACCTTGTTTCCCAGCGGCGGTATTACGCTGTTGTGGAGGGGATTTTGGAGGAAAAAGAGGGAACGATTACCTCTTGGCTCAGCCCGAAAGAGGGGTATCACGTACGCTCGAGCCACTTCGAACGGGACAACAGCAAAAAAGCAATTACCGAGTATCAGGTTTTGGAAGAATCCCAGAACTATTCCCTGCTGGATGTTTCCATTAAAACCGGAAGAAAAAATCAGATTCGAGTACACCTGCGTGATCTTAAGCACCCAGTGGCAGGGGATAAAAAATATTACGCCAAAACCAATCCTTTGGGTCGCCTCGGCCTCCATGCCTATCTGTTGGAGCTCTCCCATCCAGTAAGCGGAGAAACCTTGCGGTTTTCCAGCAAGATGCCAAAATCCTTTCGGCGACTATTTCGTCCCTCTGCTTCCCCAGATAAGGTCTAACTCTTTTTTCCTTAAAACAGAAAAAACCCCGAAGCCAAGGCTTCGGGGTTTCTTTATCGTTCTTAGGATATTCCACGGGAGAAAACAGAGCTACCCATGCTACTGTCCTTCACATCGCCACCCACTAAGGCGGCCGCAACGGACTCAATGGAATGCTCATTGCCTACGATGGTTTGGATGGATTGCTCCATCTCAGTGGTGCTGGCCGCTATATTTTGGGTGCGCTCATTGAGCACTTCGCTAAAACCCCGCACCTCTTCCAATATACTGAAGACCTGCTTGTTCCCTTCCAGCACTTCCTTGGCTGATCCACCACTGATTTCAGAAAGGCTGCGCATCTCCTCTGCCACAACAGCAAAGCCTCGGCCATACTGCCCTGCATGAGACGCCTCAACCGCAGCATTCATGGCCAAAAGCCGGGTCTGAGAAGAAATACGAACAATGCGGTCACCCATATCATTGTATTTTTCAATCTGGGTAGATAGTTTATCCACCATAATATTCAGGTTGGAGGCTACCTCCTCCAGCGCCCGTAGTTGTTCATTAATGGCGGCAACTTGAGCTGCAGACTGCTCAGCCTGGGCAGAACTCTGGGAGATGGAGGTAAAAATCTGCTGGGCATTCTGTATGAGATTTTGGCTTTCGACTTCTCGCTGACCCAACATCTGCTCGATCTCCGCCCTCTGCTTGCCGAGCACACTTTTGTGGTATTCCACACAGTTTTCCGGATGGTTGATATTCTTTGCAATCGCCTTGGCCATTCCGCCGCAATCGTGAAAACCGCAGGCACCACAGTCGATATGCCGTTGCTTGTCTTCCTGCTTATGCAGGGCAAGAAAGGCATCTTCCAACTGCCGCTGGTTGACCAAAGTTTCCGGCTGGTGTTTGTTGCTATAGCGGCGCATAAAATCTTCCAGCTTCAGCTTCTTGTCCAGCTGATTCAGACTAGATGCCTTGGACTTCTCTGCTTGGCGTTGGAGACCATACATCACACGTCCTACATAGGGAGCCTGCTCATCTGCACACAGCGCACCGGTGCCCATGTTACAGCCCTCACCACAGTTTAGAATGTCCACCAGCAAGGGCATTTCTCCCGGTGTGCGGCTGAATGCACCATAGCCATCCAGGAAGTGCTTTACCTTGGGCTGCCCTTCTACCTGGCAAACCCAGGCCCCTGGAACATGACGCTCCACATTCACCCGCAAACCGCCTGGCATAGAGTAAACCGAACCCAGGCCATGCTCTGGGTTATCAAATTCGGCTGCCGGGGCAGAACGATAGTCTATATTAAGCTTACCAAGAGCCTCTATTAGCTTCCGAAACGTTACATTATACTGAATCAGTCCCTGGTTATTTGGATCGGTAATCTCATCTCGTTTCGCAATACAGGGAGATAGAAAGGCAATCTCCTGGGAAATTCCTGCATATTTTTTCATATAAATAGCGGCACACATCATTGGGCTATGCACCGGCATCAACTGATTTAAAAGATCGGGGCGGTGCTTTTCCACATAATTGACCACAGCGGGACAAGGCTGAGAAATCATACCTTTGGCTCCGTTGCGCTGAATATAGCGCAGATAAGCCCAGGTACAGATATCGGCACCAAAGGAGGTATCGTAAAGCGTTTTGACGCCCATCTGCTTTAGGGCCCCCATCAGTCTTCCCAGTTCTGGAAAACTAGCCCTTGCCGCAGGGGCAACCAAGAGGGCTACATTGCCGCCCTGGCGAATGCGAGCAAGAAAACGATCGGTATCATCCAAATAGTCTCCGGCATCATGTGGACAGGCCTTTACACACTCTCCACAGTTGATGCAAGCCTTTCCATCCACATAGATCTTATTTCCACCGTCTTCCCTGCGGGCAACGTTTGCCTCGGGCACCGTGCAGGCATCAATACAGCGATTGCAGCCGGTACATTTTTCATTGGTAAAAATCAAATGATCTGTTTGCACACCAATTCCTCCGTTCTCTTTTCCCTATGATAATGCAGTCGTCTATTTTTTACATGCTTCCCTATTATATATACAATATTTCCCTATTTCAAGCATGATTTGCTATTTTGCGTGGAAATTTTACCAATTTCGCAGGTAAAAAGTATCCTATCCTGTTACCCTTTTTTTAGCATTGACTCGCTTAAGCCTTTCTCCCGCAACGATTTTCGTTTGTTCTAGACGACAAAAAGGAAAGCCAACACAGACAAGTGTCTGTGTTGGCTTTCCTTTTTACTTACTCTTCAATTTTAATTACCTCGGTTGGACATTCCTCTGCGGCTTTTTGGACAGCCGCTTTGTTCGCCTCTGTTACCTCGCCGTATGCCTCTGCAATCCCTCCGTCATCCATACGGAATACCTCGGGGCACTCTTCTTCGCAGACACCACAGCTAATGC
>JBHAQX010000092.1:0-7483 GCA_041830595.1 Evtepia sp. | reverse complement strand
ACCCTGAGCGCGTAACGCTGCGCCCGATTGCAGAACCTTCGTTCCGCTACGCTCCATTTCGGTTCTGCAATCGATTCATCCGAAAACTAACATTGCTGCTGGACCAAAATTCGGGGGCAGCTCACTGGGGCTTATCATTGTCGCTCTCATTTTATTTGGATAAGAATCTCAAAGTATCATTAAGGCCTGGACAGAAACGGCGGACTGGACCTTTTCTCAAAAAATTCCACCGGAGAATATACAGTATGACGAACACTATCTGTGTACGGTGGCAGCTGGTGGACATGCTACCGTGGTAAAACCTCTCCGAGTTGGCAAACGCCACGGTCGGCGGGTGCTGGTGAACCGGCAACTGTGTATTGCAAATGCCTTTGAGCAAGTGCGGGAGGAACGCGTTCCCAAGTTGCACAGAGGAATACGAAGCGTTTATGACAAAACCGGCTATCCAATCGCAAAGCATATTCGAAAAAAATGGCAAGCCGATGCGATTTATGTTATTATGAAGCCCTTAGAATGGTGTTTTCTGCTGGTGCTGTATACTCTTTGTGTAAATCCTGAGGATCGAATTGCCGTGCAGTACCCCCATGCCGACTTGCCAAAGAGAAACCTAGAACAGTAAAATGCCCCATGGATCTGTTGGAAAAAGGGGAAAAGAAAGTCAGGGATCAAAATGCGATGCAGGGCTTTCTTTGGTCAAGCATCCAGCAGGAATTGTAGTTGATTTAGATAGAGGAGAGAATGTGTTGAGAATAAAGAACAGCTTTCATACTTATGCAGTGATTACCATTCTATTTTGGTCTCTGGCTTATGTGTACACCAGAATGGCCTTAAACCATATCTCATCCTTTTCTCTCGGTGTTTTGCGCTATGTTGTTGCCTCCTTGGCGCTCCTGGCCCTGGCGATTCTACTCAAAATCAAACCGCCACTACGCAAAGACATCCCCTGGTTTGTTTTGGCGGGTCTATGCGGGTTCGGCCTCTATGTTATTATTTTTAATATCGGTACGAGCTATGTCACCGCCGCAACAAGTAGTTTGGTAATTGCTACGGTTCCTATTATCACAGCATTACTCGCCGCAGGGCTATATAGAGAGAAGTTGCAGCCATACCAGTGGTTTGCTGTGGGTATCGAATTTGCAGGCATTGTGGTGCTCACCCTACTACGAGGTAGTATGTCCATCAATATAGGCACAATCTGGCTTCTTGTGGCCGCCCTGCTGGTCAGCTGCTATAACATCATCCAGCGCAGGCTGACCAAACAGTATGAGGCGCTGCAATCCACCACCTATAGTATTTTTGCCGGGACACTGTTTCTCCTTGTGCTGCTGCCTGGAGCTGTGGACGAAGTCAGGGAAGCCCCTCCTGTGGTGCTGTGGTACATTCTGTTCCTCGGGATTTTTTGCAGCGCCGTGGCCTATGTCTCCTGGTCAAAGGCTCTGAAACTAGCAGAAAAAACAAGCTCGGTAAGCAACTATATATTTTTTACGCCACTGCTCACTGGGTTACTAGGCTTTGTCATCGCCAAAGAGGCAGTAGATGCTCCGATTATGATTGGCGGCATTGTCATTATTTTAGGCGCAATCTTGTTTAATAAGAAAAACATCCTAGGGGCAAAAGAACCCTAAAAGAAAAGGACACTGACTCTGTTTTCCATACAGAGCCAGTGTCCTTATTTTCATGATTGGGGCCTGCACCGTTCCGATGGCCCTCTTGCTGGAATCCCTGGGGAGAGGGGGCAGGGGCTTCGCTCTCTGAAGTATCTACATTGCAGGGGGGAAGTTGCCCGTGGCCATGGCTACCATCACAGGGAGCGGTCTCACAAGCCCCGGTCTCTCCGGAACCATCAGCACCTTGCATTCTATGCTGGCGCTGCTGGCCGATTTGGTCACGAATTTCTCCGATGCTGCAATGGGAATAACTCTCAATGTCTGCATCGGGTAGAACAGTCTGCAATTCCAAAAGGGCCAAGTACCTGCCTCCCGTCATTCGGTGCCTGTGGGCGGTTTTTACCTGATCATGAGAAAGGGTGCGGCAGTTCAGCGCTAGAGGTTTATACTGCTTAGTAGTTTCAAAAACGGTTTCCTCAACCTGAGACAGAATGGTTCCGGCATTCTCCCCCGCATAGACAGAGATGTCCATGGAATCATTTGCTAAGATGTAGCCCTGCATGGGGCTGCTTTTCATTAGCTGAGCGATGGCATCTAGATAGGGCTGGCCTGTAAGCTCGACCTGGGCCAAGAGAGCCTCCCCGTCCTCGTTATAGGCTCGGCTATGGAGCACCGTACCGAGGCGATTCACAGAGAGTTCAATGCTGGGGTTAATGTCCATGCTAATGATCGTTGCCTCTTCAAATTGCAGGTAAAAGACAGCAAAACTTGATAGAAGCAGAAGTATAAAGCAGGCTGCCGTTGTGGACAGAGTCTGCATAGTCCGATTTTTTTTAGGCAGATAAACAAGATCTCCCGGTTGCCAACCAGGCCGGGCCCGCATTTTGCGGAAAGCGCCTCCGGTCTCCATTAAAACAGATTGCTTTTCGTTAATCTCCATCACAACATGTTGCTTCATGGTTACCGCACCTCCTGTTCGGGTAAAAAAGAGCGAATGGCCGGGTATTCCCCAGACAAAATCAAGACAAGGGCTACAATGTATTTTCGATGCTTTTCCAAGGTCTTTTCCGATATGTTAAATAAGCGAGACAGTTCCTGCTGAGGCAGACGCTTGGTTTTGAAAAAATGGGAACGCATTTTTTGGTCTGCAGTCACCTGATTGGCGAGGGCTGCGCACAAGCTGCGAGAGCGCTTTTGCTTTGGTGCAATGTGGGCGAGTTCAAGAAAGGATAGCCCATAAGCCTCCAGCTCTTTGGATAAGCTTTGCAGTTCATAGGTAAGAAGACTTCGCTCTTCCTGGGCGCTGTACTGGTCGTAGGAGGCTTGGTCTGCATTGTCACGGAGCTCCCCATGGATATCCTCAAAAAGAGGAATGATCCTTTTTTGATAGTTTGCCGCTTTTTTACCCTCATCAATCAAGCGGTTCTTGATGCAAACAGCGGCAAAAGGGAGAAAGGCCCCCTTGGTACCATCATATTGTTTTACACAACTAACAAAAACGAGGGCAGCGATGGAAAACCTATCATCATAGTCCAAAGCCAGGGTGTTTGCTTTGCTGGCCTCTTTCTTGATAAAAGGAATGTAGTCCTTTACCAGTAGATTCAGTTCATCACTGTTCTCCTTTGCTAAAAGGAGTCGCTCCTGTAAGCTATCCATAAATTCCCTCACTACCTATAGTTTACGATAAAAGGGAGCAGATACATAGGGTAAAAATAAATTTTTAAAAGACCCTACATTTTGAGCCTGCCAGGCAGTATCCTATAACCAGAACACAAAAAGAAAGGAACTGATCCCATGAAGAAAATCATTGCATTGGCCTTGGTCCTGCTTGTGGTGGGGTTCTCAACCACAGCCCTAGCTGCGCCAAGAAGTGAAACGGGCAAATGGCAGAACAGCGGCAATACTGTCGTGCAAAATGATGGCGTATGTCCCTACAATGGCGTTTGCCCCAACGGGGAAACCTGCACCAACGCTGGTGGGCAGGGGGCTTGCCTCAATGACGGGGTTTGCCCCAACGGCGGCCTACGGCCTATGGATGGCACCGGATTTCGTGGTTGCCGTCAGTAAGACAACAGATAAAAAGAAAAGAGACAGCGACATTTTGTCGCTGTCTCTTTTTTAGTTCATATGTTTTGGGTTAATGATGCCGTCCACCACCGCCTGGGATAAGGCATCATTAACCGCGTCCATAATACCCACCGAGGTATAGGTTGCCCCTGAAACAGCATCCACGTTGAGAGACTGCTGGGCCACAATTTCCCCAGGGATTTGCTCCATCGCTGGCTTGTAGTACCGCTGGCCAACTTCGTTATGGGACAGAATTTCTATCGATGTCACCTGATTGTTCGAAACCTGCACCTGAACCGTTAAATCAGGGCCATAGGCATAGGCCGTGCCCACATAGGTGCCGTCCTGCAAGGTGGCCCCAAATTGATTCTCACCGCTGCCGGAAAGATTTGGGCTAGGGGGATTCGTTCCATCCTGAGACCACTGAGGCTGTTCCGGTAAGTTCGGTTGTCTGAATTGGGAAAGAATACGAGGGCCTCCAACCTCCACCAGATGAACCACAATCAATACAAAGAAAACAAGGGTAAGAACTCGGTGGAGAAACAGCCAGGTGTTGCCTTTTTTAAACTGCCGACGCAAAACATAGCTCAGGGCAAGCAGAATCGAAACAAGCCAGAGAGCGGTTCCCCAGTTTAGGCTAAACACTTTTGTGCTGGAGAAAAGGCCATGAAGAAAACCTAATACAATCAGCAAAACCCCTAGCCAGATATGAAGAGGCTTAGACTCTCGGTTCCATTTCTTGAAAAAAGCGCTGCGCGGCCCTTTGCCCTGGGCAAGCTTTCGAAACAGATACTTGGCAGCAAGAAAGACACCAAGAAAAACAGAGAGCCAGGCAAAAAGTAGGTTCAGCAGATCCATATAAAAGGTACTCCTTCATGGGGGAATGCTCTGAAATGGGGCGCTGGTGTATCCCAGTTAAATGCCTAAGAAACGTTGGACAGCAAGCCCCGTAACGGCAACCGCAAACCAGCAGGCAAGGCCCAGAAGAATGGGCTTTACGCCATTAGAGAGCAGAGACGTTAGATCGGTTTTGAGCCCGATAGCGGCCATGGCCATGACAATCATAAACTCACCTAGAAAAGCAAGATTCTGGGTGAGCTCAACAGGAAGGCCGGCAAAGGTGTTGATAATAGCGGCAAGGATAAAGAAGAGAACAAAAAAGGGAAACACCCGCAGGATGTGAACGTCACTCTTCTGAGTTGCTTGCTGCTTTCTAGAGGTATAGAGGGCAAGAAAGAGGGTGATGGGCACAATCATTAAAGTTCGAGTCAGCTTCACTATGGTTGCAAATTGCAGGGCAGTAGAATTCCCTGAGGAGTTGCTCCAAGCTGTGCCTGCAGCAACGACGGAAGAGGTATCGTTGATTGCCGTGCCTGCCCACATGCCAAAGCTATAGTCGTTCATTCCCAACAGATGGCCAAGGGCCGGAAAAATAAAGACAGCAATGATATTAAACAAAAAAATCGTGGAAATGGCTCGGGCAATCTCCTCTTCCTTCGCCTGAATCACCGGAGACGTAGCAGCAATGGCAGAGCCGCCGCAGATGGAGCTGCCTACACCAATCAGTGTGCTGGTATTTCCAGGAAGCTTTAAGATCTTTCCCAAGAAAAAAGCAGTGAGAAAGGCGGCGGAAAGGGTAAAGAGCATCACAAATAAGGACTGCCGTCCAACCTCTAGCACATGGAACAAATTCATCTCAAATCCCAAAAGGATGATGGAATATTGCAGAAGTTTTTTGGCCGTGTAGCCAATGCCCGTTTCCAATTTCGAACCGGCTGCCACCCGCTTTGGGAAAAGACTGCTCAGAAGAATCCCAGTAAGGATTGCAAGGATGGGACCACCGATAATGGGAAACATGCGGCCCAGAGCCCAGGCGGGCAGTGCGATGAAAAAGCATAACAGAACACCAGGCATGATTGCCCCAATCGTATCTTTGCGCATAAAAAACCTGCTCTCAATGAAGTAACAAGACAGTATTGTAGCACAAATTCATTGGGATAAACAACCTTTTTCCGTCACAGACTTTGGAATAGATTAACCATTTCAATGGCACCCAGGGCACAGTCATACCCCTTGTTGCCCGCTTTTGTACCGGCCCGCTCAATGGCCTGCTGAATGGTATCGGTGGTCAAAACGCCAAAGAGAACGGGAACCCCTGTCTCCATAGAAGCATGGGCGATTCCCTTTGAGACCTCGCTGCAAACATAGTCATAGTGGCTGGTGGCACCACGAATGACCGCACCCAGGCAGAGCACCGCATCGTATTGGCCTGAGGCGGCCATCTTCTTGGCTGCCAGAGGAATTTCAAAGGCCCCCGGCACCCACAAAAGAGTAATCTCTTCCTCTTCCACACCGTGGCGCTTTAAGCCATCTAAGGCCCCGGATAAGAGCTTGCCTACAATAAATTCATTAAAGCGAGTGGCGACAATGCCAATCCGCACACCTTTTGCAACTAAATTGCCCTCAATTATTTTCATAGCCATACTTGAACATCCTTTCTGTGTTTCAATTTAATGTTTTGGGGAAGAAGCCTCGGCCAAATCCAGGGTATCTAGGATGTGGCCCATGCGTTCTTTTTTTGTTTTTAGATAGGAGAGATCGAAAGGACCAGGGGCAATCTCAATGGGAACTCGCTGCAAAATTTCTAGGCCAAAGCCATCGAGGCCATAGACCTTATCCGGATTATTCGTCAGCAGACGAAGGCTTTTGGCACCCAAATCCCGGAGAATCTGTGCCCCCACCCAATACTCCCGTAAATCCGGGGCAAAACCCAGCTTTTCGTTGGCCTCTACCGTATCATAGCCCTCTTCTTGCAGCGCATAGGCCTTAAGCTTATTTAAGAGACCAATCCCACGCCCCTCCTGGCGCATGTAAAGAAGAATGCCCCGGCCCTCGGCCTCAATTTGCGCCATAGCCCTGTGCAGCTGGGCACCGCAGTCGCAGCGGGCCGAACCAAAGACGTCGCCGGTGAGACATTCCGAGTGGACCCGGCACAGAAGATTTTCGCCGTCTCCCACCTCACCTTTTACCAGGGCGACATGGTGCTCTCCATTAAGGTCATTGGTGTAGCCGTACACTGTGAAATTTCCCACGGCTGTGGGCATTTGAGCCTTCGCCTCTAGGTGGACATGCTTCTCATGGAGGCGGCAGTAATCCTGCAGATCCTTGATGGTAATCATAGGAAGGCCAAATTCAGTGGCCATTGCCTCTAGCTTTGTTCTGCGCTTCATAGTACCGTCGTCATCCATGATTTCACAGCAAAGCCCGCAGGGCTCTAGTCCTGCCAACCGGCAGAGATCCACCGTTGCTTCCGTGTGTCCGTTGCGCACCAAAACGCCGCCGGGTTTTGCCACCAGTGGGAACATATGCCCCGGCTGACGAAAGTCAGAGGGTTTGGCGTCTTGCTCTACTGCCTTCATCGCAGTTAAGGAGCGCTCCTGGGCAGAAATACCGGTGGTGGTGTCGATGTGGTCAATGGATACGGTGAAGGCAGTGCCATGATAGTCGGTGTTTGTCTGTACCATCTGGGCAAGGCCTAACTTTTGACCATATTCCTCACTCATGGGCATGCAGATGAGCCCTTTGCCGTAGGTGGCCATAAAATTGATGTTTTCTGGGGTGCCAAACTGGGCGGCGCAGATCAGATCCCCCTCATTTTCACGGTCGGGGTCGTCGGTGCAGAGGATCATGCCGCCCCTGCGCAAAACCTCCAAAGCTTCGTCGATGCTTGCATACTGAAATTCCATAGGTGTTCTCCTTTTTTTTAAAAACCACAGTCTTGTAAAAAATCCATTGTAATTGGGTTGGTT
>JBHAQX010000091.1:0-8694 GCA_041830595.1 Evtepia sp. | reverse complement strand
ATCGAACAGGGTTCCCCATTTCTTTCTTGGTAATAATTAAGGCCGCTGCCATTTGGTCAAAGCCAACAGCACCGCCTGATATGAAATTTGTTATCCCTTTTGCAATTAGGCTTTCGACTTCCCGGTCAAGGGCTATCACTATTTTTTCTATTTGATTTGCAGGCAAGGTCCTGTGGCCTGTAAAACAGCAGGTGCTATTTATCATCTGTATATCCTCCTCAATATGAACGGTACAACGTTCTTATATATGGACATTATAGCGTTCATAATTAGCTAAAACAAGTGTAATATTGGGAGGAGCCTATTTATGATAATTTTTGATAAGCTGTGGGATACAATGAAAGAGAAGGGCGTATCAACATATACACTCAGAGAGAAATATGATTTTCACACCGACACCATAAAAAATCTTAGACACAATCAAAATGTTATGACTAATACACTCAGTAAGCTATGCGAAATTTTAGATTGTCGCTTAGAAGATATTGCGGAGTATGTGAAGGATTAAGTTCCGTTTATGCCAGAGGTTTGTTCCTCATTGTCACCTTCTCCCCTCGCTGCGGGGGCGGCCTTGCACCAACGGTGCTTTTGGTACACCCAGGTGTTAGACTGTCTGCCAAAGAAGCACAAAGACCCCTGTCCTGCTTAGCGGCATTTTCTTCGGCCCACAGCTTGTTTATAAAACCTGGCCAACTGTTTAAAGAATGTATTTTCCTTACACAATCTCCCAAAAGATGCTACACTACATGTAACACCATTTATAAAATGCTAAGAACATGAGGTGATCTTCATGAAACGAATTGTTTCCCTACTCCTAAGCCTAGCCCTTTTCTCTTCCCTGGTCTCCTGCGGCAAACCGCCCGAACCTTTGACGCCTATGGACCCCGCCCTGGAGATGGATGCCTTCTGCTTCTATGATGAGGGTCGCTCCCTGGTGCTGCGCCTGGGCATGTCTAAGGAGGAAATCGAGACAAGTCTTGAACAAGAACTGGTTCCCACCAAAATTCTCACAAGCGACGACAGCGGAGAGGATCAAGAAACTCTCGCCTACCTCTACCCGGATGACTCGGATGAGGATGATCCCTCCTATCTGCTTTTTGATGAGACCGACCGCCTGGTGGAGGCACGGCTTTGCAGTGAAGAACTCTATTTGTCTGATGGGGTGAGCTGCGCCGCCACCTATCGGCAGCTGGATAAGCCTTGGGTGGTTCAAAAATTGCACCTCTCCTACGGTACTATGGTTATTGCCTACGCTTCTTTTGACAACAATGGTGTCCCTATCTCAGGGGATGCACCTGATGTGGCCCTTACCTACTTTGTCTCTTTTTTCAATACCTCTTCAACGGCCTCTTATGTTTCCTTATCTCTTTCCCAGTAGGCTCTGCCCAATAGTGTCTGCAGTTTACTCTCTGCTTTTTTCCTTCCTGTGAAAGAATTCTTGCCTTTCTCCCAAACCTTTGTTATTGTATAGGGATAGGAAGGACGGTGCTTTTCATGTCAGCGATTATCATGAATCTTGTTCCCACCAGCATGCTGTTTCTCGGTATTATTTTCTTTTCTGGGCTTATGTTTAAAATTGCAACGCAAAATGTGCGCTTTAAAAAGCGATCCAAGGAGTTTTTGCTGAAACAATTCCTGATTAGTTTGATTTTTGTCATCATCTTTTTCCCTGTTGCGGTGATTATGTCTCAGTCCCAGAACCTTTTTGGTAACTTTCTCATCCGGGCCGTTGCCGTAGCAATTGTGGACGTTGCAGTCCTCAGCTGTTGGCATTCCTTTCTGGCTGCCCTTCGGGCCTATCCCAAGACCGAAGAAACCCCTCCGGTTCAAGCGCCCGCCACAACCCAGGAGAACCCCAGCGCATAAGCTTTTGCCCACAGTTTTGTAAGGATTCCTTTTCGGGAAGCAACAGATTTTTTCGACAAAGTTCGTGTTTCTCTACACTTTTCCCCATCTTCCACAGAATCATCCACACTTTTTCCCAAGAAACCTTCTTGTTTCCGGCCCTTTTTCTGCATTTTTTCTATTCTTTTCCATGTGCAGGATGGGATTTTGACTGGCAAGGCAAGGAGTTTAACCTGTAAAACCACAATATGTAGTAGCAAGGGCACACTGTCTCTACTACGTTTTGTTTTCCGCTGTCTTTTTTAAAAAAAGCAGAGACTCTGGGCAAAAAACCCTTGCATTTTCTCTCTTGCAGTGCTATAATCTAATCCTGCGCAAAGGCATTGCGCCTATTTTTGACTCATTATTGGAGGAGGTGTTTGGTTTGCCGAATATTAAGTCTGCCAAAAAGCGTGTTCTTGTCATTGAGGCAAAGACCATGAAAAACAAGGCGGCCCGTTCCGCTCTGAAAACCCAGCTGAAGAAGTTTGAAGCCGCGGTGAGCGAAGGCAACCGCAGCGAGGCCGATAAGGAATATAAGCTGGCTGTTAAGGCAGTGGATCAGGCTGCAGCTCGTGGTCTGCTTCACAGAAACAATGCGGCTCACAAGAAGAGCAGCATGACTCTTAGACTTAACAAGATCGCACAGTAAGCGTAACCACACAATCAGAAGCCGTCTGAGAAATCAGGCGGCTTTTCCCTTTTTATGTTCCTTTCTCTGTATTATGGTATTGAGAGGGATGTTGGTCGGAACCCCTTTTCCCTACGGCTTTTCCCTGGAAAACAGCCGACCCAATTGGATGTCTTTCCGCCTCCAGACTCGTGGATGTTTTTCCACTAGGGACCCGTCCTTCACTCCCTCACTGATCCCACCCTTTTCCTGCACATTTTTGTTCTTAAGTTTTCGATTTCGTAACAATTCTTTTGTCTCTTTGTGTTACCATATTCTTCACACAACAGCTCTCACCTGTGCAAAGAAAGGATGTTGTTCTTTTGCCCTATCAAGAACTGCCCTGGGCAGACCGGGGCCGCCTTTGGCTGCGTCTTTTGGTACGCTTGGCCATTGGCACGGTGGCTCTACTCATCATTTTTAAAATCGGTTTGCCGGTGCTGTCCTACTGCATGCCCTTTGTGCTGGCTTTTTTCCTTGTTTGGCTGCTGGAGCCTGTGGTGCGCAAGCTGGAAAAGAAAACTTTTTTTTCCCGGGGTGCCATCTCCATTTTGGTTGTTCTGCTGATTTGCAGTCTACTCTTCGGTCTGCTCTCTTGGATCATCTATCGCATCTTTCTAGAGATTAGCTCTCTGGCAAACAACTGGTCTGTTCTTCTCGCCACACTGAACGGAACCATGGCCCAGCTGGACAGTAGCCTCAATGATTTATTAAACTTTCTCCCTGCGGCTGCCCAGGATGTGCTGGGCGACCTAACCCAGCAACTGGTGGACTGGGTGACAAATCTAAGCGTTTCCTCCCTGATTCCAAAAACCACTTCTTTTGCCAGCCAAATTCCATCAGTGGTTGTAGCCGCTATTTTTTTCCTGATGGCCTGCTACTTCATTATGGCCGACTACCCCAAGGTAAGCCACTCCTTCACCCATTGGATGCCGGAGAACATGCGGGCCTTTTTCCGCTTTGTGGGCAGAACCTTTCAAGCGGCCTTCGGCGGCTATATCCGGGCACAGCTTTTGCTCTCTCTGGTGGTCTTTTTTATTCTGGTGGTGGGCTTTACCCTGATGGGTATCCCCTACGGCTTTTTGCTTGCTCTCCTCTTGGCGGTGATAGACTTCATCCCCATCATCGGGGCTGGAACCGTGATGGTCCCCTGGGCCGTTGTGGATATGGTTTTGGGAGACTGGTCTCAGGCCGTTGCCCTTCTCATTGTTTGGGGCATTATTGCCGTCTTTCGCCGGGTAGCGGAACCCCGCTTTTTGGGCAGCCAAACCGGCCTAAACCCTATTTTGTCCCTCCTCTCCATTTTTGTTGGTATGAAATCCTTCGGCATTCTGGGCATGGTATTAGCCCCGACCCTGCTTCTTGTTCTCATCAATGTAGCAAAATCCGGTGTATTTGAAGGTCTGGTCTGTGATATTTCCATGGCCTTTGAAGATATCTCTGCTTTTTTGCAAAGCTGGCGCAGAGACAAGGCCCACTACCGAGCCAGTAGCGCTGACAGCCCTGGGTCTGAAGAGACCGTGTCGGTCACTACTGGGGCGGATTCCCCAGAAACAAATGAAAAGGAGACTTCCTAATATGAAAAAAATTCTTATCCTTTCCCTTTCTCTTCTGCTTCTCAGTGCCTTCCTGGCCGCATGTAAGCAAAAGCCCACCACTCCCGACGTGGGCGGTTCCGGCCCCAGCGAACCGGTTGGTGTGGATTATGATTCTACCAGCGTGGAAAACAAAAGTGCCGGCATTACCATCACCTTGGGCATGGGCATGCAGGAGGTCCTCTCTCTTCTGGGTGAGCCTGTCAGCCAGACGGAGCCCTCTGAGGAGCTGCCCTATTTGACCCTCTTCTACCCCGGGAACGAAAGTGGCATCCCCTCTTTCCTCAACTTTGAGGCGGATAAGCTGGTTTCTATGACCTTCTACAGCCCCGACTTTGAAACCGGCGACGGGTACATGCCTGGCATGCAGGTCTCCCTTGTAGGCGATGACTGGGCCGGCAGCCCCGGAAATGCAAGCACTACAACCTTGGATCTCTACTACCGCTACTATAGCTCCGCCGGCCAGCAGCTGCCCAGTGCCCAGCAGGCCGAGGCCAGCCATATTAACGGAATCTATGTGGTGAAGGAAACCAGCACCGTTGAGGCCATTACCGTCTCCACCAGCGCCTTCCTCCCCACCGAATAAGGTTAACCTGCAAACCCCTGTTAAAGCGTTGCTTTAACAGGGGTTTGTTCAAAAACATTTTCGCTTTCTTTCATGATTTTTTCATATTTTCCCCGTATAATAGGCCCTACCATTCCTTTTAGGAGAACACACACGAAACGGAGGCACATCCCCCATGAACGAACATCCTGACAATTTGCACCCTGAGAACAACGATGCCCAGGAGCAGCCTATTGTTGTGGAGGACTACGCGGTAGAGTCCTCTACCGTCCAGTCTCCCCCCAGGGAATCCACCTTGGAACACCACCAAGAGCCCTCTGGGAAAAAATCTGCCCTTGGGCCAAAACTGGTGGCCATCTGTCTGGTCTGTGCCCTGCTGGGCGGCCTTGGTGGCGGCGCCCTGGTTGCAGGACTCTCCAGAAGCGGCAGCTCCTCTGTGATCTATGAGGGACAGCACAATCCGGTGGAACTGACCCAAGTTTCTACCGACACCAAGGGCCCCCTCACTCTCCCTGAGATTTATTCCAACTATGCGGACGCCTGTGTGGGCATTTCTGTGGACATTGTCACCACCAATATTTTTGGACAGACCGTACGGGGTGCCGCAGCAGGTTCCGGCTTTGTCATCAGTGCCGATGGCTATATTGTCACCAACTACCATGTGGTAGAGGACGCCAATTCCATCACCGTCTCCTTCGTCAACGGTGACTCATTCCCGGGCACCTATGTAGGGGGCGACGTGGGCAACGACATCGCCGTCATTAAGATCGCAGCCCAAAATCTAACCCCTGTTATCTTGGGCGACTCGGATAACGTCCATGTGGGCGAAACCGTGGCTACCATCGGTAACCCCTTGGGCGAGCTGACCTATTCCCTGTCCGACGGCGTCGTCTCTGCCCTGGATCGCAGCGTCTCCTTCTCTGACGGCAGCACTCTAAACATGCTGCAAACCAACTGCACCATCAATACCGGTAACTCCGGCGGACCTCTATTCAATCTCTATGGTGAGGTCATTGGCATTGTCAGCGCCAAGTTTTCCTCTTCCGGAGGAGGCATGTTCGGCTCCGGCAACTCCGGCAGCATTGAGGGTCTGGGATTTGCCATCCCCATCAATGATGTGCGCGGTATGATTACGGATCTGATTGAAAAGGGCTACATCACTGGCAAACCTTATTTGGGCGTTACGGTTCGCACGGTTGACCAGGCCGCCCAGCGCTATGGCATTCCCGCCGGGGCAGAGGTGGTTTACGCCACACCGGGCCTGTGTGCTGCCAAAGCCGGCATTCAGGAGGGAGATATTATCACCGCCGTAAACGAGGTGGTGGTAGACTCCAATATTTCACTCATTGACGCAAATAATCAGTTTAAGGCTGGAGATACCGTGACCTATACGGTATACCGGGAGGGGACCCTCTTGAACATTCCTGTCACCCTTGATGAGCGCACTACGGAGCGCGAAAAGATGCACACCGACTATGCCGCCAAGCAGGAGGCAGAAAACCCTGGCCAAATCCCCCCTTCCAATGATCCCTATTCGGACAGCTGGGAGCAGGACCCGGGTAACCAAGGTGGGAACGGCATGTATGGATTCCCCTTCTTTTAAGGGTATCCTTACCAGATCCTTCTTCTTGCTCTAGTTCGCCTTTCTTCGCTATTATTCTTGACTTTTTCCTCCAGCTATGGCATTCTTTTTCATAGGCGAGTTTTTTGAAATTCTTGCCAACTTAAGAAAAGAGGAGAGAGACCATGAAAAAGATTTTAACCGCACTTCTGGCCCTTACCCTACTCTGCAGCCTAGCTCTTCCAACCTTTGCCGCACAGGATATCACCGTTAAGGTTGACGACAAGGCTGTTGTCTGGACCGATGCCTACCCCTTCGTCAACGACGATGACCGCACCATGGTGCCCCTGCGTGCTGTGGCCGAGGCCATGGGCATGACCGTCTCTTGGGACGATGCCAGCGAAACCGCAACCTTTGAGAAGACTGTCAAGTATGCAACTTATTCTTGCAAGACCTCCGTTGACTTTACCCTTGGTGAGACCATTGCTATCGTTAGCTACAGCTATATCTTCCCCAATAATACCACTGCGGATAGCTTTGACGTTGTAGAGATGGACACCGCTCCCGTCCTGGTGGATGACGCTCGCACCTATGCCCCCATGCGTTATCTGGCAGAGGCTTTCTTCTATGATGTCTCCTGGGACGAGGGCAGCGCCACCGTCTCTGTAGAGTCCCCCAACAACGCTGTATATCATGAAGTTGTTTCCACCGAAGATGCCAAGGCCCCGGCTTTGATCGGCTACTTTGCCGGCGAGAGCTTTGCCGAGTACTATGGCATGAAGATTGACAATGTGAAGGTAAACGGCAAGGCCGCTGACTTCCATCTCTACACCAAGGAAGAGCTTGCCGCATACAACAAGGCCTTTGGCACTGATTTTTATGTGCAGCTCTTTGCTCTGAAGGGCGAGTATGCCTATGGCGAGTACACCATCACTTGGGATACCTATGACTATGACAAGGACGGCAAGCTCTCCACCACAGCTTCTGAGAATACCATTACCTGGGCCCACGTTGACCCTGCTGCCTCCGCTGAGGAATAATCTATATTCTACTTACGTAGATATCAAAAGCCGTTCTTTGGAGAAACGATGTTCTCCAAAGAACGGCTTTTTTAAGATGTTCTCCACTGCAGAGCCTTTTTCCTTTTTTGTTGGCTATCTATAATTTTTGCGTCATTCTTTTTGTGGAATCACTCTTTCCAACTAAAAAAATGAAAAGGATTTTGACCGCACTTCTGGCCCTTACCCTGCTCTGCAGCCTATCTCTGCCAACCTTTGCCGCCCAAACTGTTGCCGTTAAAGTAGACGGTAAAAAGGTTGCCTGGACCGATGCCACCCCTTTTATCGATGAAAACAAGCGTACCCTGGTCCCCCTGCGTGCCGTGGCTGAGGCCATGGGAATGGAAGTTAGCTGGGACGAGGATACGGAGACCGCTACCTTTGAGAAGACCACCACCTTTGCAACCTATGAACTCTATACAGAGGTTGACTTTGTAGTGGGTGACACCACGGTCTATGTCTACCATGCCCGCCTTTTCCCTAGTGATTGGTATATGGATACTTCCTATACGGTTGATATGGATACCGCTCCTGTCCTAGTCGGCTCTCGCACCTATGCTCCCCTGCGCTATCTGGCTGATTCCTTTGACTATGCCGTTTCCTGGGATCAGAGAACCTTTACCGCTTCTGCAGACTTAGTGGAAGCTGTCTTGTATTCCGAACATCATACCTCCGAGAATAAAGATGCACCCCTGTTTGTAGGCTTATATCCCGGATCAGACTTTGATTCTTTTTATGGCCTGAAAGTTGCCAATGTAAAGGTAAATGGAAAGACGGCTGACTTCCATGTCTTTACAAAAGATGAGCTCGCCTCTCTGAATGCAAACTATGGCACAGACTTCTACTCTGTTGCCTTTACCCTAAAGGGCAACTATGAGTATGGGGAATATGCTGTTACTTGGGATTCCTATTTCTATAACAAGGATGGCAGCTTGAGCACCACTCCAGAAAGTGAGTCTTTCACTTGGGTTTATGCGGCGTCAACTGCCACTCCCTAATGATCTCTCCCATTAAGTTTTAAAAAGCGGCCCCTTACAGAGTATTCCTCTGTAAGGGGCCGCTTTCTTGCTCTTTTCTTAATGGGGCTTCTCCTGATCAATGGCTCCCTGGCCATCCTCCGTGGAGGTAATGCTCTTATGGTAAACCCCTGTGGTAAGATACAGCCCCAGGTCATTCATGTTGGTATCCTCAAAGATCTCCAGGCGGTGGAGCTTGTAGAGGGAATCGGGATTGCCCTGTACAATATTGTTCTCCCCATAGGAGGTGAGGAGGGAGACGCGAATCCCCGCCTGCTTGAGCATGGCCTCGGTCTGGTCCGTATGCAACCCGTAGGGGTAGGCAAAGGCCAGCACTTTCTGCTT
>JBHAQX010000090.1:0-4866 GCA_041830595.1 Evtepia sp. | reverse complement strand
TAGTGACCACTGTAACCCAGCGCCTTGAGGATCGACTTGGCATTCACTTGACCCAGGTATGCATTGCGGCGGCCGGTCGTGCCCTGCACACAGAACAGGGCCACTTTGAGCTCTCCCTTCCTGGTGTTCGCCGTATCACCAGCGAGATTGTCAGTGAGTTAGAGGCCGGGGCAGTCTCCCAAGCCGAATCAAAGCTTCCGCAAGCAGGCATCAGTGGCGCTCGTTTTTATTTGGTGGGCTATACAGTCTCCCAGTACTTATTAGACAATTATCCTCTCTCCACCCTATTGGAACACAATGGGCAGCGCCTAAATGTAGAGGTTGTTGCAACCTTTCTACCTGGGGAGGTTGTGGAGAGTCTTTATTCTGCCATGCGTCTTTCCAATCTGGATGTAGTAAGTCTTACTTTGGAGCCCATTGCTGCTTTGAACGCAGCGATTCCTGCCGAGCTGCGCCTGCTCAATCTCGTATTAGCCGATATCGGCGCCGGCACCACAGATATTGCCGTTTGCCGAGATGGTAGCGTAGTTGGATATACCATGGCTACTGTGGCCGGCGATGAAATCTCAGAGGCCATCATGAAAGCCCTGCTGGTTGACTTTAAAACAGCTGAACGCCTTAAGGCAGAGCTCTCCACCTCCAATCCCCTATGCTATCGAGATGTATTGGGGCTGGAGCAAGAAGTAGACTCTGACGATTTGTTTTCCCTTTTGGATTCCGCTGTCGACACTCTTTCGAAAGAACTGTCCGACCGAATCTTAGAGATTAACCAAGGTTCTCCCTCGGCTCTTTTCCTCTCTGGTGGTGGCAGTAAATTGCGAGGCCTACAGGAAAAGGTGGCTTCTTTCTTAGATATGGATCCCCGCAGAGTAGCCGTGGCGGGGAATAATTTTCATATCAGCGCCTTTTCTCAAGAAGTCGATCTCAATGATCCGGAATATGCCACCCCTCTGGGCATTGCAATATCCGCCGGCTTAGGCCTCATCCATGATAGTTATCGTGTGGAACTAAATGGACAGCCTGCTAAACTGTTTCGCAGTGGCAGCTTAACTGCCCTTGACATTCTCATGATGAACGGCTATGGTTATGCAGATTTAATTGGCAGGAGCGGGCAGACCCTTTCGATTATCATCGATGGAGAGCGGGTTCTCTACTGGGGCTCTCCCGCAACCCCCTCTCTTCTGCTCGTCAATGACCTAGAGGTGCCCCCTTCTACGATTATCCACACGGGAGACAAGCTCTCATTCACCCCTGCTCGGTCAGGCCTGCCTGCCCAAAAAACCTTTGGGCAGGCCCTGGGTGGCGCCGCCTATGCCGAAACCGCTCTTTTAAATGGGTCCCCCGCCCCGGCCGATCAGCTTTTGTGTTCGGGAGATGTCATTACAACAGGTCAGGAGGAGCAGATCTCCCCCCTTTCCCTGCCCGTTGAGGAGACGCCTCCTCCCGTGGTCCTTGTCCCTCCTCCTCAAGGCGTACAGCTAAATGGAGAGGTTTTAGACTTAGAACCTAAGGCAGATGGCACCCCCTATTATCTCATGGATATGTTAGCCCACTCCGGCATTGATTTTTCTACCCTGGATCAAGAAGTACTGCTTCTGGTCAATGACCAGAAGGTTCCTTTTACCCATCCAATCAGCAGTGGTGATCGGATTACCATTGAATTGACAGACCGCACTTAATTCTTTCCACTGGAGGTGATTCCAATTTCTGTCGAGCGATATATTGCCAGGCAGCCCATTTTTAATCTGAAGATGAAGGTACATGCCTACGAGTTGCTCTACCGTGGCAGTGCCAGGGTGCTCACGGCGGAAATTACAGATGGTGACGCTGCCACCCGCAGCCTTCTTTCTGATGCAATCACCGTTTTTGGCCTTCATAAACTGACAAACGCAAAGCCAGCTTTTATTAACTTCACGGACTCGCTGCTGCTCAATGATTTTGTCCTGACCGCCAACCCCAAAGAGATTGTTGTGGAGCTGCTAGAGACCATAGAGATTACCGATTCTCTTCTCGCAAAGTTGGCACAATTGAAACAGCTTGGTTATCAGCTGGCCTTAGATGACTATACAGGCGATCCACGCTTTGATGAAATCTTGCCCTTTGTCAGCATCATCAAGGTCGACTTTATGGACGCAGGTGAAGTGCAACGCCGAGAAATTGCCGCCCGCTTTGCCCGTAGTCCTATTACTCTTTTAGCGGAAAAGGTGGAGACCGTAGCTGATTTTGAAATGGCATCCTCCATGGGCTATACTCTGTTCCAGGGTTATTTCTTTGAAAAGCCAATGATTCTCAACAAGCGAACCTCCTCTCTTGCGGCTGCCTCCTATATTCGTCTGTTTCGTGAGTTGCATTTGCCGGAAATCGACATTGGTAACTGTGCAAGCATCGTGCATACCGATGCAACCTTAACTTATCAACTCTTTCGCAAGGTACGCACCATGCACTACTACAGAGGGAACTCGGTGCAGAGCATTGTGCAGGCTATGATGATCCTGGGCACAGAAGAGATTCGCCGTTGGGCCATCTTAATGCTGGCTCGAGAGCGCAATGTCACTTACTCCGATGAGCTCGTTCGTGATGCCTACCTACGAGCAGTTTTTATGGAGCGCTTAATGGCTCAGACTCCTTTTCAATCCCGTAGCAGCGACGGTTTTTTGCTTGGTATGTTCAGTTTACTGGACAAGATTATGAATATCCCACTGGAAAAGGTACTCGAAGAGGTTCCTATCTCCCCTGATGTCAGTGCCGCTCTATTGGGAAAGGAACATAACCTTTTCTCTGATTTCTTAGAGTTTTTATTAATCTACGAGATGAAGAATCCAGCTTTGATTCTTCCTACCTTGAACCTAAGGATTGAGGGTGACTATATTTCGAAGATTTACATGGAGTGCATTGCTGAGGCCGACAAAGCCTTTATCAATTAGTTTGGGGCGACACAGATGTATACTATTTTTAGGCGGACAATACGCCTGCTTGGATTTTTGCTTCTTCTTTCTCTGCTCCTTGTCGGCTGCAAGAAAAACAATCCTGACCTGGGCCCCTCTTCCTACATACTAGAGGATGAGAGCGTACCGGCCCTTTGTGTGGTAGGAGATGATTTTGGCATCTACGAGGTGTTAGAAGAGGAAGCTAGCCTGGATGAAGAGGGAAATCCACTCCCACACGACCCATCCCGACAGGTTCACACGTATCGAGAATTAGAGCATGCCGGCCAGACCATTGAACAATATGTTGCCGTGCTGACAGATCCTAAGATTGGTTTTGGCGTAGTCAATGCAGCGGGAAGCGCCGTTCCGCCTCCTGACTATAGCCAGGAAACCGGCTTTGTTGTCCTATCGCGTGGCGACCACGAAACAAAAAAATTGCTGCGTCTTACCATTACTTGGGAGGAAGCGGGCTGCACAGTGGTTGCAAATTTGATGGACGCACTGCCTGCGCGCACGGCAGGAGAAGAGCAAAAAAATGCTTCAAATGAGATTTCCAGAAGCAGCACCTCTGGAATGAGTGCGGCCGAGGTAGTTACTTTTTTTGAAGGTTTATCGCCCGATGCGCTGGGTTTAAACGGCAATGACATGTCGGACTACAATGTTTACTATATGGATGGCAAAGTGATGATAAATGGTGAGGCCTGCATGCGGGTGCGTATTTATCAGCATAATCCTGTGGCAGAAACCAATATCTTTATCGGTACATTCTTAGTGTCGGGCAATCAAGCGCATATTTTCAAGCATAATCCACAGTCTGATAAAATGGAGCAATTGCGATAAAAATTCGGCAGTGGAGCCTAGCTCCGTTTGCCGAATTTTTTTATCAGAAACTTGGCCAACTTCTTTGATGCGTTCATCTGTATCGTATTGCCTGAGCTCTTGCCTCCCGCCCCTTTTGTCTACTAACAGGCGGCAAGGAAAAGAACCTTACACTACTTCGGTCTGTGAATCTGTACTCTGTTCCATGATCTTGCTAGGCTGCTTTTGCCTGTCTATGTGTACCTGGACAGTCCCATCCAAGCTCACCTCCCCCCAGAAAACTGGACCTACCATTCGCTACAAAAAAACACTGCCTACCCGATGGTATCGACCGGGTGGCAGTGTTTATAGCAGATCGTCTGAATTAATTTAGCGAAAGAGATGTCTATCATATACGCCCTTTGGATTTCTATCTTTTTTGCGGTCATGGCCGTAAGGTTCACGGACCCAGCTTAGGGCGTGTCAAACAAGGTCCAGTTTAAGGTCGTGTGATAGGTGGTATCGGCATAGGCTCCACCTGCCCGCAACGAGATCATGATCCCCTCTTCCGGTGCCCAGCTGATGTCTGTGATCTCCTGGCCACTCTGGGTGGTGTATACGATCCGATCCGATTCATTCAGCTCACTTTTGGAGCCCTGTCCATCTACATAGACCAGTGCCCCCTGCAAAACATGGGGTCCTTGCGGAGTCTGGGCGGTGAGAGGCCCGGTGGTGCTTATCCCAAGGCTCCATGTGCCTGCGCTGGGTCTGGTGTCAAGCACTTGAATTCTCCAGTCCGTATTTAGGCGTGGAATCAAGACCTCTTCCTTTGCCAGAGTTGTGGTTTCAAACTGCATCTCTAGGGGTACATCTAGGAACCCTAGAATGGCCTCTTTTTCCAGTACAACGGTTTTCTCCATTCGCATTAAGTAGGCCGCCACGGCCGAAACCGTAAGAGGACTGCCGGCATCTACCGCCTCAACCAACACTTCGTAGCTACCATCTCCCGCGGCTGTGCCACCGGCACTACCCAACACACTACCGGAGTAGTAGTCCACCTTTAGTTCTGCTCCGCTCTCCGTGCTTCCCTGCACAAATTTTGCTCCGCTAAATATTGGTGCAATCTCAATGGGCAGATACC
>JBHAQX010000089.1:0-2794 GCA_041830595.1 Evtepia sp. | reverse complement strand
TGAGCAGAGGAATACAGTACGAGAAGTTAAGTCAATTATTTTAGGAGGGATTCCCCATGCGAAGAAAAGAACTAGAAATCACGAACCCAGCAGAGATCGATGCAATCGTTGGTGCTTGCGACTGCTTCCGTGTTGCCTTTGCCGATGGAACTCGCCCCTATATTCTCCCCCTGTCCTTCGGCTACTGCCGAGAGGGCGGCGCCCCTGTGTTCTACTTTCATGGAGCGGCTCAGGGGAGAAAGGTTGACTTGGTGCGAAAGCTTGGCTATTTGGGCTTTGAGCTTGACACCGATCGTCAGGTACATGAAAACGAAAAGGCCTGCGATTTTTCCGTAGGCTATCGGTCCATCATTGGCGAAGGTGAGGTAACCGAGCTGACAGACCTTGCAGAAAAGAAGGTAGCCCTTCAAATCATCATGGAGAAGTACAGTGGGAAGAAGGACTGGGAGATGCCGGAAGGGGTGCTGGAGCGCACCTTTGTGGCAAAGGTTTTGGTCAAGGAAATGCGGGCCAAAGCCCACAGCTAAGGAAAATAGGAAGATAGAGATAAAAAAGAGATGGCCGCAAAGGCCATCTCTTTTTGTATGAAAGAATTAGAAAATGTCAGGGGGCTTTGGGGGATTCTTTTTGTCCTGGTCCCCGTTCTCCTCGTCCTTAGGCGGCCAGGGGAAGGGGAACTCCGTTTTACTGCGCCAGTCCTCATCCCGGAAGGTGTCAAAGGGGTTTTTCTCCTCGTCCCCGGCATCCTCCTGATTAGAAGGGCTTTGATCCGGTACTGTGGAACGGTCCTGGGGGACGGCTTCCAGTTTAGCGGCCTGACGCTCCCGGGGAGAGACCCAGGGCTGCTCGGAAAACTCCTCTTCCGGCTCAGCCACCTCAGAAGGATCACGCCCCTCCAGAATGGCCATAAACTCGCTGCCGGTAATGGTTTCCTTCGCCAGCAAATACTCGGAGATCTGGTCTAGCTTATCCCGATTTTCCTTTAGGAGCTGTATGTTGGTGCTGTGGCAGGTCTCAATAATCTTGCTGATTTCATTGTCAATCTCCGCGGCAGTGTCCTGGGCGCAGGTGAGGCCCATGGACCCGTCTAAGTACTGGTTCTGAATGGTGGCAAGGGCCATCATGCCAAACTTGTCACTCATGCCGTAGAGGGTGACCATTTTTCGGGCAAGATCCGTGGCCCGCTCAATGTCATTGGCCGCCCCGGTGGTCTTGGTGCCAAAAACCACTTCCTCAGCACAGCGTCCGGCCAAGAGCACCTGAATGTGGCCGTAAAGCTCCTCTTTGTCCATGAGGAAGCGCTCTTCCTCCGGGGTCTGCATGGTGTAGCCCAAGGCGCCCTGGGTGTGGGGCACGATGGTGATCTTGGTGACGGGGTCCTGGTTCTTTTGCAGGGCGGAGACAAGTGCGTGGCCCACCTCGTGGTAGGCGATGAGCTTTTTCTCCCGCTCGGTGAGTACGGTGCCTTTTTTCTCGGCACCGGCAATCACCATCTCAAAGGAGGCCAAAAGGTCACGCTGGTTCACGGCCTTCCGACCACGGCGCACGGCCCGTAGAGCGGCCTCGTTGACCAGGTTTGCAAGGTCGGCGCCCACGCAGCCGGCCGTCGCCTGGGCAATCTTATTCAGGTCCACATCTTCGGCCAGGCGAATTTTTCTGGTATGTACCTGGAGGGTGGCCAGACGGCCTGCCAGGTTGGGTCGGTCAATGGTAATCCGGCGATCAAAGCGGCCGGGACGCAAGAGAGCTTTGTCCAATACTTCCGGCCGGTTGGTGGCAGCTAGAACAATGACACCCTTGGTGGGGTCAAAGCCGTCCATTTCCGCCAGGAGTTGGTTTAAGGTCTGCTCCCGCTCATCGTTTCCGCCCATGCGATTGTCACGGCTCTTGCCGATGGTGTCAATCTCGTCAATAAAGATGATACAGGGGGCAACCTTTGCGGCCTCCTTGAACAGGTCACGGACACGAGAGGCGCCGACACCCACAAACATCTCCACAAAGTCCGAACCGGAGATGGAGAAGAAGGGCACAGAGGCCTCGCCCGCTACGGCCTTGGCCATAAGGGTCTTACCCGTACCGGGGGACCCAACCAAAAGGGCGCCCTTGGGCAGCTTTGCACCAATCTCGGTGTACTTTCTCGGACTGTGGAGGAAGTCGATGATTTCCTGAAGGGATTCCTTCGCCTCGTCCTGGCCCGCCACATCGGCAAAAGTCACGCCAGTGGAGCGCTCCATGTAGACCTTGGCATTTGCCTTTCCGACCCCGCCAAGACCGCCCATTCCGCTACCCATGCGACGCATGAAGAAGAAGAAAACAAGCATAATGATGCCCATGGGGAGAATAACTGTAAAGAGCAAATTCAAGAAGAGGGGGTTCTGGGGTGCGGGAGAGTAAAAGTCCACATTATGGGAGGTCAAAAACTCCTCAAGGTTAAGGATGGGAATGGTAATCCGATAGGTGTAGAGAATTTTCCCCTCTTTGGTCTCTCCGTTGTGCTTGCTGGTGCTATCAGTGGCAAACAGATTTCCCACCAAAAGATCCGCCGGGGTCTGGAGCTCAGTATCCTGGGTAGTAGAATTTGTATTCGTATTGCTATTCGTATTGTTGGTACTTGTGTTGTTCGTATTCCCAGTTGTATCGGTGTTTGCGCTGGTATTGGTATTGGACTCACTGGTCTGAGCTGTGGTTGCTTGACCGTCTGGGTTCGTAGCATCTGCCTCGGGGGTTACTTGGGAGGGATGGGTTCCTGCCCGTAAGGCATCCAAGTCTTTGAGAGACACACCTTCTACCAGTT
>JBHAQX010000088.1:0-2818 GCA_041830595.1 Evtepia sp. | reverse complement strand
TGGCGGAGGTGGTTCCTCCCGTGGTGGCGGCTTCGGCGGCTTTGGCGGAGGTGGTTCCTCCCGTGGTGGCGGGTTCGGCGGCTTCGGTGGAGGTGGCTTCGGCGGCGGTTTCCGAGGTAGCGGCTTCGGCGGCCGATGAGAGGTTCTGCTGGTTGCCGCTACGCCATGTTGATTGCGTACCAGACAAGATAGACATAACACCCCCATTGCAGCTTGAACTATGCTGCAATGGGGGTGTTTTCTTGGGGAGGAAGGATTCTGTCAGCTTCAGAACACAAGAACCCGTTTTGCCAAGCGTTCCAGCAAGGGGATGGCGGCGAGGAGGAGTAAGCCGACGACCACGGTGGATCCTATGATCTCGCCGATGCTTACCCGGTCCATTGCCCCGTTGTATAGAATCATGGAATGAAACGGGAGGATCAACAGGCAGCCGGTCAGTATGCCGGGGCAATATTGCCCATATCGGATGGTGAGCAGAAGATGCGGCACAAGGGCATTGATGAGCATAGCACCCACAAAACCAAGGAAGATCCGCTCCAGATAGGGATTCCCTGGGAACAGGGCAAACATGCCCCCCGCTAAGTAGCCCAAAAGGGTAATGCCCAGCACTGCAAATAAAAAATGCTGGTTCTCAGGTGCCCGTCTGCTCTGGGGCATAACTCTCTTTCTCCATTTCGTCAGCCATAGGGCTTCCTCGGTATTATGGAGGGTGAGGCAAAGCATAAAAATGATTGGTTCCATGAAACCACTCTTCTCCTTCCAGGCATCCACCAAAGGGGACTGTCGCCTTTGGTGTAGGGCGTTTTACCCATTGTAACCCAAAAGACACCGATGGGAAAGAGGGACTTTCCTGTTCTCACAGCCAGTGCTGCTTCTTTCCAACGACAAAAGAGGTGTGCGTCCCTTTGGGCGCACACCTCTTCTTATTCCTTTTCCTTGGGTTCCAGCGTCTCCACCAGAGCCTGCTTCTTTCCCACACAGCGGTGGATGGGCATGCCCTGTGCGTGAAACTTCTCTTCATAGTCCGTCATCACACCCTGTATCCCCTCTCCGTGAAGGTTTCGGCTGACCTCTTCTAAGGCATAGCCCGCCTTGGGGAACTGAAAGAGGGAGTATTCAAACAGGTCACGATTGTCCGTCTTAAAGTGAATTTCCCCAGAGGGTGCGAGTGGACCTCGATAGCCCCGGAGAAAGGCGGCATGGGTCAAGCGGCGGCGGGCGTGGCGGTGGCCGGGCCAGGGATCGCAAAAGTTAATATAGATTCGGCCGATTTCCCCATCGTCAAAGTACTCGGAGAGATTGGCCGCATCCCCATCGATGAACAACACATTGGTAAGACCCTGACTCATGGCCCGCTCCATGGCGATCACCATGGCGTCGGGCACCCGCTCCACGGCAACAAAGAGGATATCCGGGTGCTGAGCCGCCGTCTCACAGGTAAAGCGGCCCTTGCCGCAGCCCAGTTCCAGATAGACATCCCTTGCCTGGGGCATCCGGCTGCGCCACTTCCCGCGAAGCTCCTTTGGCTCCTTAATCCAGCAGGCCGAACAGGCCTCCATACGAGGTTCTAAATTTTTCTTCTTTCGCATGCGCATGGAAGTACCCTCTCCTCTTAGCGTCCTTGTCTTGTTTTGGGTTTTCCCCGGCGGGTTTTTTTGCCCGATGGTCTACCCCCCCGATGTTGTTTCACCGGGTTTCTTGTCAGCCGTTGGCCTGTCCCCGGACTTCTTGCCCCTCGATTGCTGACCGTGGGCCGGCTTGGCTGCCTTTTCTTGTCGGCCCGGTTTTCCCCGGTCTCCCTGGGTCTTCCCTCTGGCCTCACCGGAGGGCTGATTGGGGCGCAGGAGGCAGTGGGCACCGTAGCCGATGAGATCCTCTCGCCCCGCCGCCCGTAGGGCTTTGAGCACCAGAGCCCGCTTGTCCGGCCGCTTCCACTGAAGCAGGGCCCGCTGCATGGCCTTTTCCTCGTTGCTCTTGGGCACGTGGATGGGCTTTCCGTTTTTGGGGTCCAGCCCCGTGTAGTACATGCAGGTGGACAGGGTGCCGGGGGTGGGGTAGAAATCCTGAACCTGCTCCGGCTGGCGGCCGCTCTTGTGCAGCCACTGGGCCATGGAAACCGCATCCTCCAGCCTGCTCCCCGGGTGGGAAGACATGAGATAGGGCACCAGATACTGCTCTTTGTCGTGTTTTTGATTCAGGCGCTGGTAGCGCTCTTTGAATTTCTCATAGGCCCCGATATGGGGCTTGCCCATGGCGTCTAACACATGGTCCACACAGTGTTCCGGGGCCACCTTCAGCTGGCCGCTGATGTGGTGCTTCACCAGTTCTGCAAAGAATTCCCCGTTTGGATCCTCCAGAAGATAGTCAAAGCGGATGCCCGAGCGAATGAAGACCTTTTTCACCCCGGGCAGGGCCCGCAGCTTCCGCAGCAGTTGCAGGTAGTCACTGTGGTCGGCATCTAAGTTTTTACAGGGGGTGGGGGCCAGACAGTCCCGATTGCGGCATAAGCCGTCCCGCAGCTGCTTCTGGCAGGAGGGTCGGCGGAAGTTGGCCGTTGGCCCTCCCACATCGTGAATATAGCCCTTAAAGTCCGGGTGTTTGGTCAGGGCTTCTACCTCCCGGAGGATGCTCTCATGGCTTCGGGACGTAATCATACGGCCCTGGTGAAAGGCCAGGGAGCAGAATTTACAGGCACCGAAGCAGCCCCGGTTGTGGGTGACAGAAAACTGCACTTCCTCAATGGCGGGCACCCCCCCACGGCTGTCGTACACCGGGTGGGGACGACGCTGGTAAGGCAGCTCCGCCACCTGGTCCAGCT
>JBHAQX010000087.1:0-6924 GCA_041830595.1 Evtepia sp. | reverse complement strand
AGCTCAATAGGGTTGGTGAAACGATTGCTGCACCAGTGCAGCAATCGTTGGGAAAGGAGATGGAATAATGGCTGTGACGCCAAGAACAATCAAAAATAAGCGTGACGGCAACGGTGTGCTCACTGGACGTTCAGGAACCGTATATGATGTCAACATAAAATACAAGCAAGGAACAGTCTGGAAGCAGTACAGTAAAAAGGGGTTTTTAACAAAAAAAGATGGGCAGCAGCATGAAGCCGAGATGAAGGTAAAGCTGTCTTCTCCCACCTATGCAGCCGTCGCCGCCAGCCAGGGCAAACAAACTGTGCAGGAATATCTAGAAACATGGGTCGAACAGCACGGCAAGGTAAACTTACGCCCCTCGACTTATGACAGCTATAAGGGGTATATACGCAACCACATCGTCCCGAATGTTGGGCATGTGCAGTTGCGTGCCCTCACACCTGCCATGTTGGACGAAATGTTTCAAAAAATGTTCGAAAGAGGATTGTCTCAAAGCTCGGTGCGTTACGCCCAACGCATTTGTAGCGTTGCCTTTGAGGCTGCGCGGAAATACCGTTACATTGAGCATAATCCCGCCCGCGATGTTTTAACTAAATTCGGAAAAGGTGGCAAGACTCCCGACCCTTATACTGTCTCGCAAATGCAACAGCTAATGGGCTATGTAATCGGATGTGAATGGGAAATGCCGATCATGCTTGCCGGAATGTACGGAATGCGAATGAGCGAAATCTTAGGACTACGCTGGCATAACGTGAATCTCGAAAACGGGACATTCGCTGTTGTTGAGCAGCTTCCGCATAAAATCCCAGCAGGTACAACAATCATTAGCCAAATGGCTCCTGTTAAGGGCAAGGGAGCTGATGGCTCAGGCGAGCGTGTATTACCGATCACGGATGTTACACGTTCGTATTTCGAGCGACAGCTTGATTTGCAAAACAGACAGCGGGAAATGGCGAATAACGGAGGTGGACACTACTATGAAAACGATATTGTAATTGCAAAGCCAAACGGTGCGCCCTTGCGAAGGGACAGGGTATCAAATGATTTTAGTCAAATGCTGCGCCGCTTGGATTTGCCGCACATTCGTTTTCATGATCTCAGACACAGCGCAGCCACGAATATGCACGAGTTAACAGGTGACTTCTATACTGTGGGGCAAATTCTCGGTCATAGCCTGAAAGGTGTTGGTATTCAGCTAGGCATTTCCACAAACATGGAAGCGATGACTGCGAATTATGTCGATGTGCGTCTTGAACGCAAAAAGACTGTGCTTGATGCTTATCACAGCGCGTTACATCCACAGATTAAAATTGAAACAAAACAAATTATATAAATGGAGGAAAAACATGAAATATTCTATTAACGGAAACACAGGCGCAGGTAATTACACTATTATAGCTGATGATCTTGAGACAGCCCAAAGATCCGCGGACGAAGGTGCCTGCTATACACAGCAACCTGTGACGATTCACGACGCAGAAACAATGGAGGTGATATGTTATCGCCGTTGGTGGTCTACGGCCTATGACCCTGAAATTGACGATTGTATTAACCCGATTGAATTTGGAAGCTTTGGCTTTTATGACGACTGGTATGAATATTGATAACAAACGATGCATTATGCCACTCGCATTTTTAAGGCTTTCCATGAAACTTTACAAGTTCTTAGCAAATCTTGTTACCGTTTTTCTACCACGCCATTCATGTGCTTTGCATAAAGCGCATACAAGAAAAGTGAAGAGAGTAACATGTTAAAGCAAATTTGTTACCAAAGCAATGTTTTTGAGAAACATAATGGCAGAAGGCAAAAGCCCGCAACCTATTGTGGTTGCGGGCTTTGTGGCGGAGAAGGTGGGATTCGAACCCACGTGCCCGTGAGGGCAACTCGATTTCGAGTCGAGCTCGTTATGACCACTTCGATACTTCTCCGTATTGGGTAATTATTCAGTTTTTGGGGCTTGTCACATGATTTCGAGTGCGCCCCGTTATGACCACTTCGATACCTCTCCATATATGCTTGCCTTAACCTTCCGTTAAAAAACAAAGGGATCCAGGCTGAGAAATGGGCAAAAAACGTGGGCGGAACGCAACAAAAATTGCATTTCTTACACCCTAAAAAAGGCTTTTTTAGGGTTCCAAAACATGTTTTAGCTACTCTAGAAAAAATCTATATCTTTGCGACAGCCAATATTGCAGACACAGCAGTGCACCTACAAAGAAAGAAGTCAACAGAAGGTATTATACACAGATTTGAACAAGCCGTCAATGAAACATATTCTAAAATTCAAACAACAGAGGGCGATATCCATGTTTTTTTGTTTTGTGAAAAACTATTCCGTAACGTTCCCATTTCCATCTGTGACCAGATACACTGTTTCATCCCGGACACAAACGACAACATCAGGCTTGAATTCCTCGATATACGCAAGAAGAGATGTTTGGGTATAATAGCGCAGATCTAAGCTGCGGGTCTCATCAAAGCTGGCCCAGAGAAGTGTTTCCAGGGGATTTGTAAACGAATCCCCAAAAATGAGTAGGCTAGGTAGTTCTGGTCGATTTGTTTGGATAACAGTCTCACCAAAATCGCCACCCATGTAGAGGTCATAGGTAACGATCTCCTCAACCGTTGCGGGCATGGTATACAAATAAGCATCGGTAAGAGTTCCATTGTCCATACGGGTAAAAGGGACGGGATTCTTTATTGTGCCAAACTCAAGTTGCTCTCGGCTATCGCCCCAGAGGCCGTATAGTTTTCGATTACTGGAGCCTAGATAGGGATTGGGAAGGGAAGAGAACTCTAAATCCTCCTTAGAAAGAACCGAGAGATCAAAAGGACTGTCTGTATTGAGCTTTTCCATCAAGGTCGTATAGGCAACAAAAGCACCCTCGTAGGTATAGTGATGGTCTGTTTTCGCATAGTAGCGTTCGGGAAGACCCAAGGCCTCATAGGTTTGATGGACATCATAAAATGGAATTTGACGCTGCTGGAGCGCTTCTTTGAACGCAGAGCGAATGGCATCGGTGTGCCACAGTCGACTATCCATATAGTCTGGGTACTTCTCTGCAAAGTAAGTGGACTGCAAGGGGAGACCCACATAGCAAAAGTAACCACCATATCCAAGTACTTGCTCATTGAGTTTCTGCCACTGGGCGGCTACCTCGTTGGCTTGGTCTACTAAATAAGAGGTGTCCCAGTAGTTGTATCCGTAAAAGCTAAGGAGCACATCACCAGAGACAACAATGTCATTCACAACAGGGCGGCCAAGAAAAAGGGCAAAACGGGTATTCCATTTCATCATTGTATTTCTGCCGGCCAAATGGTCAGAAAGGGCTTTTTCAAAATCAGAACATACCGCACCACTCTTTAGTCCATCCCACGTTACTGTGGGCAAAGGGGCCAGGGGACGCTGCTCGTAAAAAGAGGTGTTTGCCCTTGGTATCAGCAGAGTGAGGGCAGGAACCCCAAAGAGAAGGGCCAGGAAAAAAAGCATGAATATAAGATTAGCGGTGCGCTTCATATTATTTTCTCCTAAAACTGAAAGTAGATAAAGGGATTAAAGCTGGAGCTGATCAGCTGCATGATGGCGAGAAGGCCAAAGAGAAGGGCCAGGAATGGCACACCGAATGTTTGCAGAATTTTTGCCCAACGCTGCTCTTCACGCGCCGATAAAAAGGCCGCAGCCCATTTCTTGACGGGGAGAGCCGCAACAAATGCCAGCAGGTATTCCCAGCGGAATTCTAGCAAATAGTAGGTTGCACGATTGTCCCAGAGCATGGAGCCTCCAGCGTGAAACATTGTCTGTATATACGTAAAAGCTTGGGAAACGTCAGCACTGCGAAAGAGAACCCAGCCCAGCATAACCAAAACTAAAGCATATATATGACGAAAAACCGTTGGAATTTTCTCTAAAAAGCGGCCCCACACATAGCGCTCCCCGATGAGCAGCAGGGCATAAAATAGCCCCCAAAACATGAAGGTCCAGGCGGCCCCGTGCCATGCACCGGTGAGCAGCCAGATGATAAATAAGTTTCGAATCTGAAACAGAAGATTTCCCTGATTTCCCCCAAGAGGGATATAGAGATAATCCCGAAACCAGGTGCTCAGAGAAATGTGCCACCGCCGCCAAAAATCGGTAATGGAAACGGCGATATAGGGGTAGTTGAAGTTCTCTAAAAAGTGGAATCCAAAGATTTTGCCGAGACCAATGGCCATATCGGAATAGCCGGAAAAGTCAAAATAGATCTGAGCCGTATAGGCGACAATACCAAGCCATGCAAAGCCGGTACTCAGGTCACCGGGAGCGGTGGAGAAGGCGGCGTCTGCCACCTGACCCAGTTGGTTGGCAATCAGAACCTTCTTTGAAAGGCCAAACAGAAAACGAATGCCACCTTGGGCAAATTTATCCACACTTTCTTCTCGATGAAGAATTTCATTGGCAATGGTGGTATAGCGGACAATGGGGCCAGCGACCAGCTGGGTAAATAATGAGATGTAGAGAGCCACATGAAAAATATTGGTTTCAGCTTTGGCATGGCCCCGGTACACATCAATGACATAGCTCATACCCTGAAAGGTGTAGAAGGAGATGCCAATGGGAAGCACAATCTTGAGGATCGGAACCGGAAGGCCAAGGGCAGCGAAATTGACGGACAAAAAGCCAGCGTATTTAAACCAGACAAGTAAGGCTAAATTGCAAACAATTGCAGTAATGAGAAAATATCGTCTATGTTTCTCTGCATTTGACTGGGAAACCAGACGGGCAAAGACATAATTGACCGTGATGGAGGCGAGAATAAGCGGCACAAGGCCTAGTCCACCAAAGCCGTAGAAAATCAGACTAAAGAGAAGGAGAAGCAGGTTGCGCCCTTCCCTGTATTTCACTGGAATGAGATAGTACCCTGCAAGGACAGCTGGGAGAAAGACAAAAAGAAAGGACATGCTGCTAAATACCATTTGATGTTCTCCTCCACAAAATAAAAACGATATACTTTGCCATAGTAGCAAAATAATGGGAAGAAAACAAGCAAAAGAAGTCCAATGGAAGAATTGTAGCATCGATATGTTCTCGAACAGTTCAAGTCAAGGAAAAAACACTTGCTTTATCTCGCTAATGTGATATAATACTGCCATATTAAAACGACTACGTTGGAGGGAAAGAAAATGAAAAAGCTACTAGCACTGCTTCTTGCGTTAACCCTGGCCCTTGCACTGACCGCCTGTAATACGAAAACCCCAGAGCCCACAGAACCCGAAGAGCCTTCCGAGCCAACCGTAGAAGAGCCTGCAGGCCCTTCTGATTTGGACTATGTAAAAGAGAACGGTAAGCTGGTGATCGGCTATACGGTCTATGAGCCCATGAACTATACCGATGCCGAGAATAACTTCACTGGCTTTGATACCGAGCTTGCAACCCTGGTTTGTGAGAAGCTGGGTGTTACACCTGACTTTGTGGAGATCAATTGGGACACAAAAGAGTTGGAGCTGGAGAGCAAGTCTATTGACTGCATCTGGAACGGCCTAACCATTACACCAGATCGCGAAAAGGCCATGGCAATTACAAAACCCTATGTGAAGAATTCTCAGGTTCTCATTGTTGGTCCTGGCTTTGATTACAGCGGCACAGCCGACTTAATTGGCAAGACCATCGTGGCGGAAAAGAATTCAGCCGGTGAGGATGCTATTTTGGACAATGCCGATCTTGCCCAGGCGGACTTTATTGGAAAGCCTGTACAGACGGATTGTCTGATCGAAATTAAAGCAGGCACTGCAGATGCAGCCGTACTGGACATGACCTTGGCCAATGCAATGATTGGACCCGGTACCGATTATGCTGACCTTAGAATTGTGGATTACCTTGCCGTCGAGAACTACGGCGTTGGATTCCGTAAGGGATCTGATATTCGGGATGCAGTGAACGCGATCTTTGACGAGCTGATTGCCGATGGTACCCTGGCAGCCCTAGCAGAAAAGTACAACCTGGAACTAGCCGACTAAGCGTCTAACTATAAAAAACTAGGATAAGCACATAGGGCGATGGGGCAGAGGATTTCCCTCTGTCCCACCGCTTTGTGGATTGAGGGACTAGAAATGGATCAAACATATGCCGTATTTGCCACGCTAACAAAGAGCTTTTTAATTAATATAGAACTCTTTGCCCTTACTTTGCTCCTTGGCCTGCCACTGGGTCTTATCATTTCATTTGGTTCAATGAGCCGTTTTGCGCCCCTGCGTTGGGTAACTAAGACCATTGTATGGATGGTGCGTGGCACTCCATTGATGCTGCAAATTATCATCATTTTTTTTGGTCCAGGTCTACTAAAAGACTACTTGGGGCTGCAAGGGTCCCCTTGGGTTGGTACCCAAGGCAGACTGATGGCGGCGGCAATCGCGTTTGTTATCAACTATGCCTGCTATTTTTCCGAGATATTCCGAGGCGGCATCCAGAGCATACCAAAGGGGCAGTACGAGGCGGGTCAAGTTCTTGGTATGACCAAGCCGCAGATTTTTTTCAAAGTGACCCTGCTTCAGGTGGTGCGCCGCATTTTGCCCCCTATGGGCAACGAGGTAATTACCCTGATTAAAGATACCGCTCTGGCAAATATCATCACCTGTAAGGAAATTATTATTATGGCAAAGGAGTATGCCCCCAAAGGGCTACTCTGGCCGCTGTTTGCCACCGGTCTGTATTTCTTAGTCTTCACTGGAATACTCACCTTGCTTTTGGGCTGGCTTGAGAAAAAGCTGGACTATTTTAAACCCTGAGGAGGTATCTGAAATGTCTGTACTAGAAGTAAGGGGCGTGGAAAAGAGATTCGGATCCTTACAGGTGTTGAAAGGCATTGACTTCACCCTGGAAAAAGGGGAGGCCATTGCCATTATCGGCTCGTCCGGAAGTGGTAAGACAACTCTATTGCGATGCT
>JBHAQX010000086.1:0-3595 GCA_041830595.1 Evtepia sp. | reverse complement strand
TAGTCAGCCACATACTCACTCCAGGAGGTAAGGCCGCTCTCTTGCCAGCCCTCATAGATGCTGCTTTCCAGCCAAGGGATTTGTGGCTTACCCGTTTGGGGGTCGACACCAACGATGGAATGATGACGTGGATGAGCGATGCTCCGACATTGATAGTCCCAAATAAAGGCATAATTGCCCTCATTTGCGCTAGGCAGCTGGACATAGCGCTCATTCATGGGGGTAATGTGGTCGACAAGTTCTATAATATGGTCATGATTCAGGGCAAAGCTCACATAGCCGATGATCTGCCCATCTTCGCCAGCAACGGGA
This sequence comes from Evtepia sp., assembly GCA_041830595.1. Taxonomy (GTDB): domain Bacteria; phylum Bacillota; class Clostridia; order Oscillospirales; family Oscillospiraceae; genus Evtepia. The sequence goes on along the minus strand of JBHAQX010000086.1, from coordinate 3,283 downwards.
GTGGCCCAGCGGATAATGCCTTCAAAGCGCTGACCGTTTGGGTTTTCCTCACCGGCGTAAGCCTGCTCTTCTGGACTGTAGTCAATGGCATAGCCTCGGTCATTTGCTGCAGCGGAGACATTGTTTGGTGTATACATGCCAATGTAGTTGGAGCCTACATAGGCACCAATCACATCGGAGACATAGATTTCACCAAGAGCAAGCGTTTTGAGGTGTTCAAAATAGGACTCAGCCTTTACATAGGTATTTTCCGGCTTTGAAATATCCTTGAGTTGAGATGACATGGGGTAGTGAACCTTTGAGGAGTTGGGTGCAACATATTTGAACTGCTCAACTCCGTCCAGTCCGATAAAGCTAATTTCATCATAAAGAGGGAGGTCAATCGTGGAAAAGACAGTTGGTGGGCGATAATGAAACCCATTTTCATCTTCGTTTTCTTTATTGGTGGATGTGCCGCCAGCCTCTTCTTGCGTAACCGGGTCCAAGAGAACCCAGGAGGCCCCGTCGTCGGAAAGAACCCAGTTGCCGGTATCAACCACAGGACTGTTTCTAGAATCCCCAAAGGCTTGGAAGGTATCCTGGCTCAGGGGAAGGGAGGCTAACAATAAAATGTCATGATCACGAGCATACAGAAAATCCGCAACACGGTTTGCGGTATCAGTAGACATGCGCTCGATGTTCTCTACCGCACTTGCATTGAGGGCACCAGATGCATCATGTACGGCAATTTCGTGCAAAAGGCCCCCCAATACATTCACTTGGCGCCAAGCCATTATGGTGAGTAACAGCAGGGGAATAATCTGAACAATCAAAAAAATAATGGTAAGCTTTGCGCGCATACCAATACCAAGACGGGTAAGAAATTGCTCTAGTCTAATCTGGATACCAGGACTATGCTCTGCTATGATATGATCTTCCGGTTTAATGACCGTCACACGCCTTCCAAACAAAAATCCACGAAAAACCTACAATTTCCACTTATTATATAATAAAAACAAGTAATTCGCAAGCCACGATGGTTGATAAAAAGGGGAAAGATTAAACAAAGAAGGGAACTTGGCGAAAGAAACACAAAAGGGACAGCGACCAGTAGGATCGCTGTCCCTTTTGTCCATTCAGCTTAATTCTTGCTTCGCAATCAATTCTAACGCATGTTCCGCACTCCAGAAAAAGCATTCAGGGCCAATCTGTTCTACCAGTCCACCCCTGCCAAGATACCGCAAGACTTGTTTTTGTGCCCCGACCACGTAAAGCTTTATGCCTTGGTCCTGTAGTTCTGTGCAAAATTCCTGCAGGTATTGCACACTGGTCGTATCAATCGCCGCGAGGCCTCTCAGAGAAAAAATTAGGGTGTTGACGGGTGCTTCAATCTTTTTTAGCGTAGCCATGACTCGGTTGATGTTTCCAAAAAACAAACTACCTGTGATGTAGGCAACCACTACATGATCAAAGCTTTTTTTGTAGGAAATCTTCGTTGAAGAGAGTCGATTCGGATCAATTTTACTTACGGTTACATTTGCTTGACCGGAGGCCTTCACAGCGAACATGATGGCAGAAAAGCTAATGCCGGCCACAATCGCAGCAGATAGGTCAAAGACGACGGTAACGGCCATGGTCAAAAGAACACCAACGCAGGCAGATTTTAGTTTACGGCTAAAGTAGTAGCGTATGGTAGTCCAATCGTTCATACGCCAGGCTGTAACAATTAGAATGCCGGCGAGGGCAGCCATAGGGATGCGAGACATGAGGGGGGCCAAGAGAAACATAAACACCAACAAACTCAAGGCGTGAAAAATACCTGTTAGGCGTGTTTGTTGCCCTGCTTTGATCGCAACACTGGTGCGTGCAATGGCAGCGGTAGCTGGAACACCACCAAAAAAAGGAAGGAGAATATTGCCAACGCCTTGTGCCAACAGCTCTTGATCCGGATCCATAATTTCATGCTTCATTCTACCGGCAGAAGCTCCACACAAAAGAGATTCAATCATACCAAGGGCAGCAATCGAACAGGCGGGAATGAGCAGGCCGTATAGATCGGAAGCAACGATTTCACTGGGGAGCAAACGTGTTGCAGGTAACAAGGTGCGCGGGATTTCACCCACGCTTGTCACTTGCCAATGGAGCAATAGCTCATTGAGAGCGGTTACTACAATCAGCGCCGAAAGAGAAGAGGGGAGAACGCTCTGCCATTTTCGAGGCCAAAAGACCATAATCAGCACAACAGCCATGCCAATCACTACGGTCTGCCACTGGGGAGAAAAACCAAGACTTCGATAAGAAGCAAGTCGCTGCAAAACGGTTTCGCCAGAAGAGCTTGTGCCAAAGAAGTGGTCAATCTGGCCGAGTGCAATAATAATGGCAATGCCGGAAGTAAAACCAGTGATAACCGGTGTGGGAATAATGGAGACCAGCCGCCCTAGCTTAAAGACACCGGCCAATACCAAGATGATGCCCGCCATTAAGGTGGCCAGAAACACACCTTGCAGGCCATACTTTACCACAATGCTTGCTAAAATAGCCGACATTGCCCCCGTAGGGCCAGAGATTTGATAGGAAGCGCCGGAGAGGGCACCAATCATAAGGCCTGCTAAGATAGCAGTAATCAATCCAGCAGCGGCCGTGGCTCCCGAACTGACACCAAAAGCTAAGGCAAGAGGAAGAGCAACGGCAGCAACCGTGATACCGGCCAAAAGGTCTTTTATTAGCTTTCCCCTGTTGTAGCCCAAAAATTCCTTTTTTAGATTTTGACTAAACTGCTTTACCACAATTACATCAAACCTTTTCACTTTTTTGTAAGAAGCTAGGTTGTAAGCGGTCGGAGGGTACGTCACCCACCATAAGGCATAGCTTACCACCACAAGCAAATAAAGATAGGAACGGAACTAGTCCTTATAGTATAGGGCAGGGCCATCGTCGTTGCGTTCGATGCTGCCCACATAGCGCCCTACAATGCGAAAAAAGTCGCCATCGTTTAAGTCGTAAAGAATATCCTGGCTTAGCCGATTAATGGCCAAAAAGAGCTTGAGCTGTAGGGTTATGGTGCCCTTGTGCTCTATGAGATAGGCCAAGTCATCAAAAGGATGTTGGCCTGTCAAATAGGCCACAGAGCAATCCAGCTGTTCGGCCAGGAGGTCCAGTTGATTGGGGTCTTGAAGAATCGTATCTTGTGTATCCAAGAAAGATGGGTCCAAATGTGCAATGCGCTCTCGCAAGTCCATGTGAAAGCTCCTTTTCTCTGAGATGTGCCATATGCCCGTGAAGAAACAGGCAAGCCTTTTCAGTG
>JBHAQX010000085.1:0-2658 GCA_041830595.1 Evtepia sp. | reverse complement strand
TCTTTGAGAGAAGCTGTATTACCAGGGGCAAATTCATTGCCAATGGCAATCAGCAGGCCGGACCAGTTGGAATTCTCCCGCCACAGAGGTCTTGCATCGGCCAGATGAAACTTCGCAACCAAGGCCTCTTTGGCCTGCATAAAGGTGGTAAAGGTCTCCATATAGTCCGGCAAATAGTTTCGTGTGACAGAGACGGGATTCTGCAGATAATAGTACACCGATTGATCCACAATGGCAAGCCTTTGGGCATAACAAAAATATTCCATGAGGAAAATTTCATCCTCCAAATAGGCCCCGGCAAAGTGGATATTATGGTCAATGATGATCGACCGGGTGAAGAGAAAACGCCAGATAAAACCGTTTAAAAGGGTTTCCGGGTCTCCCATGCGGTCCCCTAAAAGGCGGTGAACGATGCCAGAATGAATCTCTTCCGGGCCATAAACCCCAGGGGGCAGGGCCGCCTTTTCCAGGGCCAGCTGGCCGCTCACCTCTACCCGGTAATGGGCCCCGCCTGCACTGTCGGCCTCCTGGTCGATGCAGGCCCGGTAGAGGGACTCCAGGGCATTCTCCGGCAGCCAATCGTCGGAGTCGGCAAAGGCAATAAAGCGCCCCGTCGCCTCTTTCATTCCTAAGTTGCGGGCCACGCTGACGCCCTCGTTCTCCTTGTGGAACACCCGCACCCGGGCATCTTTTGCGGCATACTCGTCACAGAGGGCACCACTGCTGTCGGGGGAGCCATCGTCAATCAAAAGCAGTTCCAAATCGGAAAAGCTCTGGTTTAAAATAGAATCTACGCATTTTGTTAAAAAGTCCTCCGCCCGATAGACGGGGACAATGACGGATATCTCAGGCATAGGTCCTCCTTTTCACGGGTGTAACCCAAACACAGTTTATAGGTAGGCGCGTAGTTCATCCACCCGATGGCATTTTTCCCAAGGTAGATCCAAATCAGGTCGTCCAAAGTGACCATAGGCAGCGGTTTTTTCATAAATAGGCCGGCGCAGGTCCAGATAGGGGATGATCATACCGGGGCGCAGGTCAAAGACCTGGCAGATAATCTCAGCCAGCTTTTCATCATCCATCAGACCGGTGCCCTGGGTGTCCACCAGGACAGAGACAGGCTGGGCAACCCCGATGGCATAGGCTACCTCAATCTGGCAGCGCTTGGCAAGGCCTGCGGCGACCACGTTTTTAGCCACATGGCGTGCCATATAGGCAGCGGAGCGGTCCACCTTAGTGGGGTCTTTCCCGGAGAAGCAGCCGCCGCCGTGGGCAGCAGAGCCGCCATAGGTGTCCACAATGATTTTCCGGCCGGTGAGGCCAGAGTCGCCCACAGGACCGCCGATGACAAAACGCCCGGTGGGGTTTACGTAAAACTTGGTTTTGTCGTCCAGGTAGGCCGCTGGAATCACAGGACGAATCACCGTCTCGATGACAGCCTCTCGCAGGTCCTTCAGGGAGATATCCGGGTCATGCTGGGTGGACAGGACGATAGCCGGGCAGCGCAGCACGTTGCCTTTTTCATCGTATTCCACGGTAACTTGGCTCTTTCCGTCCGGACGCAGCCAGGGGAGGCTTCCCTCACGGCGCACCCGAGCAAGCTCTCTGGATAGGGCATGGGAGAGGGAGATGGGGGCGGGCATAAGCTCTGGGGTCTCGTCACAGGCATAGCCGAACATCATGCCCTGGTCGCCGGCACCAATGTGATCGGCCTCATCCTTGTCATGCTCTTCCTTGCGCTCGAAGGATTCGTCCACGCCCATGGCAATGTCGGGAGACTGCTCGTCAATGGAGGTCATCACCGCACAGCCCTTGTGGTCAAAGCCGTATTCGGGATTGGTATAGCCAATGCGCTCTACGGTTTTGCGCACAATAGCGGGAATGTCGGTGTAGCAGTTGGTGGTAATCTCTCCCATGACAAAAACCATGCCGGTGGTGCACACGGTTTCACAGGCCACCCGGGCCATGGGGTCTTTGGAGAGGATATCATCTAGGACTGCGTCAGAAATCTGATCGCAGATTTTATCGGGATGTCCCTCGGTAACGGATTCTGATGTAAATACACGATGGCTCATAAGCGTTCGTCTCCTTTGCATTTGTTTAGATGTATCAGTGGCTTTCCCAACCTTCCAGATAGGCTTTTTGCTCTGGGGTCAAAGTATCAATTTTTAGATTCAGGGCCGCAAGTTTACTCACGGCAATGGTATCGTCAATCTCCTGGGGCACCTGGTAGACTTTCTGCTCCAGATTCCCTTGGTTTTTCACAAGCCATTCTAGGGTAAGGGCCTGTACGGCGAAAGACATATCCATGATCTCGGCCGGATGCCCATTCCCGGCGGCCAGATTGACCAGTCGCCCCTCGGCCATCACGTTGATCACACGACCGTCGGGGAGGGTGTAGCCCACAATGCTGTCTCGCCGTAGCTCGGTTTTTGTGGCGAGTTTGGATAGACCTGCCACGTCCACCTCACAGTCGAAATGCCCGGCGTTCCCCAGGAGGGCATTGTGCTTCATCATGGCCATGTGCTTGGTGGTAATCACATCGTTGCAGCCGGCTACGGTGATAAACACATCCCCAAGGGGAGCAGCCTCATCCATGGTCATCACACGATAGCCGTGCATGGTGGCGTCCAGGGCCTTAAAGGGATCGATTTCTGT
>JBHAQX010000084.1:0-4839 GCA_041830595.1 Evtepia sp. | reverse complement strand
TGGAAATGCGCGCCACCAACTCCCGCTGAAAGAGAGAGACAGGAGAATTGCCAGAAATATTCACCTGGTCAAATTGCCCTTCAGAGATCTGCTCCGGGGGTGTTTTATTCTGATTGGCTTGTATGGGCAGAGCGTGATAAAGAGAGGCAGCTCTGCCAGGTCCTTTTGTAGGCATAATCATGGTCAACCCTCCTAGACCTGGACTTGCGCCGGGTCTATATCGTTTGTAAGTGTGGTAAAAGTTATCTCACCTAGTATATCGGAGGGAAAGGCAAATCTATTAAGGAAAAAGGACGAAAAAATTTAAAAAACTTGGGAAAAATAGACCAAAATCAAGGATTCTTTAAATGACGTAACAACAAACCTGCGATATTCTCACAAGAAGCCTGAATTTTTACCGCACCAATCTGTTGTGCTGCCATGGGCATGCCGTAGACAACACAGGATGCTTCGTCCTGACCAATGGTGTATGCGCCAGCTTTGCGCATCGCCAGCAGACCATTTGCCCCGTCCCGTCCCATGCCGGTCATGATAATACCAACCATAGGAACACGAAATGTCTGGGCCATGGAGAAGAAAAGTGCATCCACAGAGGGGCGGTGACCACTGATCTTCTCTCCCTGTTGGCAGGAAACGGTGTAACGACCACCACTTTTCACCACACGCATTTGATAATCGGCTGGAGCCAGCAGAGCAAGTCCACGACGCACTTCATCCCCGTGCTTTGCCTCTCGCACTTCCATGGCGCAGAGGCGGTCTAATCGCTCGGCATACATAGCGGTAAAGCCAGGTGGCATGTGTTGGACAATGAGTATAGCAGGACTATCGGCGGGTAAGGTTTCTAATACTTTTAAGGTGGCCTCGGTTCCACCGGTGGAGGCGCCGATGCCAATGATGGTTTGATCAAACAGCAGACCTGGCCCAAGAGGGGGAGCCACGGTGGCTTTCACACTTTTGGCGGGGGCAGTGGGAGAAGAGGTCAATGGAGCGTTGACGGCCGGACGTTTTGACTGGGTGTAGGCAGCGACAATAATCTTTTGGGCCAGAGAGCGGATGAAGTCCTCCTTGCTCTGAGTGCCGTCTGGCTTGCGGACAAAGTCCATGGCTCCAGCCGCAAGGGCCTCAAAAACTCTTAGGTTTAAGGAAGAGACCAATATAACGGGAGGAATTGAGGCAGCAAACTGCTTGAGAAAATCAATGCCGCTCATTCCCGGCATTTCTACGTCTAAGGTAAGCACATCAGGTTTAAGTTGGAAAAGCTTTGTTTGGGCATCCAAGGCATTGATGGCATATCCCACTACCTCTATATTAGGCTGGGCCGAAAGACCGGAGATTAGGACATTACGAACAACAGCGGAGTCATCCACCACCATGACACGGATTTTTCGTTGATAGAGAGACATTGTGCACCTCTTTCTAAAAAAGGCAGGGCTTGCATAGCGCAAATCCTGCCTTTCCTGTTCAGTTCTATTCCCCTCTGAAAAAGGGCAAGTAGCCAGATTGGTTAGAGGGGTGGTTTGCGGAAGGTAGATGGTGCTAAAAACTGATAGCCGATCTCTCGGTTTAATGTTTCAGAATGGCCGATCAGCAGATAGGCACCAGGAGAGCTGGCATGGAAAAAACGAGTAACCAGTGCATCTTTTGTAGGCTGATCGAAGTAGATCATTACGTTGCGGCAGAAAATGACATCAAACTTTGCCGGAATGCGAATTGGATTCATTAAATTAAAGGTGTTAAACACAACATTATTGCGAATGACCGGGGCAACTTGAAAGCGGCCGCTGCCGTCTTTCTCTGGTACAAAATACTTTTTCTTCCACTCAGGAGGGATGGTATCAGGCAGTTCATAGACTCCTGCCTTGGCTGTCTGCAGGGCCTGCTGAGAGATATCGGTCGCTAACACTCTTGCATCCCACTTGCTGGCTTCTGCGCCAAGAAAATCTTTGATATACATGGAGATGGTGTAGGGTTCCTCGCCAGAGGAGCAGCCTGCACTCCAAATGGAGAGGACCTTATCCTGCCGGTGCCTCTGGGTGATATCGGGAAGAATGGTGTTTTTGAAGAAGTTGAAATGATCCATTTCTCGCATAAAAAAAGTATAGTTGGTCGTCAGCTTGTTAATTACCAACTCAATATCCTCAGGGAGCTTCTTTGCCATTAAATCATCGATGAAGGTGGTAAAGTCTTGGTAACCCTTTGACAAAATGGAGTGGGAGAGACGGCTGGAGACCAGCTGACGCTTCTTTGATAAGTCGATCCCATAGTTAGTATGAATGAAGTTAAAAAGACGTTGGAAATCGGCATCGGAAAGGGTCAAATCCATGGAAAACGTTCTCCTTTGTTCGTATAGGAATTTTATGGCTCTACAAGTAGCTCACAATCCAAAATCAACATGGTGCTGCCATCTTGCAGGGAGCACATTCCTGAGACCAGCTCTTGAGCATTTCTCTCGGGCACAGGAAGCAGATTGTCTCTGGGAACAGACTCCATTTGTGCCACGCCATCCACCAAAATACCAATATAGGTGCCGTGCACATCCAGTACGATGACGCAGGAAACTTCAGAGGGTGGTTTGCCAAGGCGCAGGCGAATATCTAGTATGGGAATAATTTGACCACGCAGATTGATGATGCCTCGGATATAGCTTGGCACAATGGGCAGCGGGGTGATAACATAGTTGGTGATAATCTCCATTACATGCTCCACGTCGGCCCCAAAAAGTAGATTGTCGGACTCGAAAACTAGAAATTGCTTTGTCTGGACTTCTGAGGCAGGGGCTGCGTCTTCTAGCTCAGTTTCGGTAGCAAATAGTTGGGTTTCGGCTGTCATAAATAACTCCTCACTTTCTTGCGTCCAGGCGCAGCTTACGAGATGTTGGAATAGAGGTTTAGAATATCTAAGATAATACTAATGCTGCCGTCGCCCAGAATGGTGCAGCCTGCGATGCCATGTGTCTTTATACCAAAGGCATTCACATAGGAGGGAAGGGGTTTTACCACAACCTGGTGCTCCCCGATCAGCTCATCTACAAATAGGCAATAGGAGGTATCGCCGGATTCCACCCACATAAGAATGCCATCTTGCATGTCATCTGCGCCCCACTCTAGGTTGTAATGGTCTTTGACTCGAAGAATGGGATAAAAATGATCCATCAATTTAATCATTTCGCCCCGAGTGGCATCGTGGACAATTTCCTGGGAGGAGACTTTGAAGGACTGGCGGATATTATTAATCGGAATCGTGAAAATCGAGTTTCCAACGGAAACCTCCATGCCATCCATAATGGCCATGGTTAGGGGGATCTTGAGGGTAGTGGTCATGCCCTTGCCAGGCTCGCTGGTGATGAACACGGTTCCACCCACATCTTCCACATTCTTTTTGACCACGTCCATGCCAACACCACGGCCGGAGAACTCCGTTACCTCACTGTTGGTTGAAAACCCGGGCATGAGCAGGAAGTTAAGAATGTCTCGGTTGGAGTATTCCACATCAGGATTGGCAAGGCCCTGTCGCAGAGCCTTTGAAAGAACCGCATCATAATTGACACCCTTACCATCATCCTTGATTTCAATGATAACCTCACTGCCGGTATGGCGGGCAGAGAGAATGATCTCACCCGTAGGGCTTTTGCCGGCTGCCACTCGCTCCGCCTCATTGTTCTCAATACCATGATCCATGGAATTTCGGACAATGTGCATAATGGGATCGCCAATGTTATCCACAATAGTCTTATCCACCTCGGTATCCTCACCAATGATGGTGAGTTTTACCGACTTGCCCAGCTTCTTGCCAATATCACGCACGATGCGGTTCATCTTTTGAAAGGTGCCAGAAACAGGCACCATGCGCAGGGACATGGATACATCCTGGAGTTCATCGGTCAGCTTGCGCAGTTGCCGAGCAGATACCATAAAGTTATCCAGTTTCAAATCTGTCAAATCAGGGGAGGCGGTGACCATGGATTCGGTGATGACAATTTCGCCTACCACTGCCATAAGCTGGTCAAGCTTGCTCAGGTTTACACTGATAAGGCTCTCCTTTGCGCTTTGGTTACCAGCACTTTGTGCAGCAGCGGGGGCGGGGGGGGCAGAAGGAGAAGGGCTTGCCACGGGGGGGGCTGCGGGTGGAGTCTCCTCGTCGGGGGTACTTGTCTCCACAGGCTGACTTTCTGCTGCGGCGGAAGACTGGGGTTGGGCAGCATTTGGCACCTCATAGTCGTGGATCTCATAGTTGCGCACAGAGCCGGAGTCGGTGACCGCATGAATGGCGTGGTCTCGATCTTGGGCCGTACGGAAGAAGAGCAAAAAGCCATTCTCTACGATCAGCTCAGAACTGTCGGGGTTGGTTTCTACATCGGCAGGGGAGTAGGTAAAGTCAGACTCATTGCAGTAATCCCGGATGGAAGAGACCAGCATGAAGGCGCGCAGACTTTCCATCCCGCTGCCCTCATCAAAAAAGATAAGTAAGGCGTGGGGGTATTCTTCACTTCCGTTAGCAAGCACGGCATCAACTGGCGTGCCTGCCTCGGAAGGGGCCCACTCCGTCGGAAGAGGGGTTCCCTCAATATCGGCCTTGATTTTTGGAATCAAACTATTAATATTTACAACAAAACTGTCGATATTCTCTGAAAGAGGTTGGTTTGACTCAAGCTTTGTTACCTCACCTCTAAAATAGTCAATGGCCTTGAACATAAGATCAAAAAGCTCAGAGCGAGTTTGTTCGCTCAGCGCCTCCATGGAGTTTTCACGGACAATGAAGAACATATCTTCAATGCGATGGGCCACCGTCATAAGGCCACTATACTCCATCATAGCAGAAGCGCCCTTAATGGTGTGCATA
>JBHAQX010000083.1:0-13544 GCA_041830595.1 Evtepia sp. | reverse complement strand
TTTTCCGAAGAGATGACACTCTCCGGTTCCAAGGTGGAAATTACCGAAGATTTGGGTGCTGAGATTCAGAATGTGGTAGTGGGCAAGGTGCAGGAAATCCTGCGCCATCCGGACTCCGACCATATGTGGATCTGCCAGATTGATGTGGGGGAATCTGCCCCCGTGCAAATTGTCACTGGCGCCCAAAATGTGAAGCAGGGGGATCTGGTTCCTGTCGCAAAAGATGGCAGCACTCTGCCCGGAGGCATCTCCATCAAGGCCAGTAAACTTCGTGGGGAGGATTCCTTCGGCATGCTCTGCTCCCTCAAGGAGCTCAATCTTACCATCAACGATTTTCCAAACGTTGTAGAGGATGGTATTTTCATCCTCAATGAAGAGGACTGCCACATTGGCCAGGACATTCGAGAGGTGATCGGTGCCAATGATCGGGTAGTGGAGTTTGAAATCACCTCCAATCGTCCAGACTGCCTCTCCATCATTGGCCTTGCACGGGAGGCTGCCGCTACCTTCCGTCAGCCCCTCACCTTGCATACTCCAGTGGTGAAAGGCGGAGGCCCGGGCAATCTCTTTGAGCTGCTGGATGTGGACGTCCCTGCCGCCGACCTCTGCCCCCGCTACACCGCCCGTATGGTGCGCAATGTGAAGGTTGGCCCCTCCCCCAAATGGATGCGGGAGCGCCTGCGTGCCTGCGGCGTGCGCCCCATCAATAACATTGTAGACATTACCAACTATGTGATGCTGGAGTACGGCCAGCCCATGCACGCCTTTGACTATCGCTATGTCACAGGGGGTAAAATCATCGTCCGTCGTGCCCAGGAGGGGGAAACCCTAACCACCTTAGACGGCGGCGAGCGCAAACTGACCAGTTCCGCCCTTGTGATTGCCGATGAGACCCGCTCCGTGGGCCTTGCGGGCATCATGGGCGGGGAAAACAGTGAAATTGTAGAGGACACAGTGGACGTGGTCTTTGAGTCAGCGAATTTTGATGCTGCCTGTATCCGGAAAACAGCCCTGGCTCTTGGTATGCGCACCGAGGCCTCTGCCAAGTTTGAAAAGGGCCTAGATGTACTCAATACCCTGCCCGCTGTGGATAGGGCCTGTGAACTGGTTGAGCTTTTAGGCGCAGGCCAGGTTCTGGACGGTGTGATTGATGTACTGAACTACGTACCCCATCCCACACAAATGGAACTCTGCCCGGATAAGATCAATGCCCTTCTGGGTACCGAAATTCCCACCCAGGAGATGGTGACCCTACTTCAGTCTCTCGGCTTTGAGGTGAATGGTGAGCTGGTGACGGTTCCCTCTTGGCGGGCCGATGTCTCCCACTATTCTGACCTTGCGGAAGAAGTGGCCAGACTCTATGGCTATAACAACATCCCCACCACAGCCATGTGGGGCCAGACAACCCAGGGCGGCTTTTCCGACGAGGAATTACTGGCCCGTCAGCTTGGCAGCTTGTCCCGGGCTATGGGATATGATGAGATCATCACCTACTCCTTCATCAGCCCCACCTACTACGACAAGATCCGTCTGCCGAAGGATTCCAAGCTGCGTGACTCCATCACCATTATGAATCCTCTGGGAGAAGATACCTCCATTATGCGCACCACTACCCTGCCCTCTATGCTGGAAATCCTGACCCGGAACTACAACTACCGGAATAAGGCTGTGCGGCTCTATGAGCTGGGACGCACCTACTTTGGCCGCCCCGATGGTATGGCCGATGAGCCAAAAGTACTCACATTAGGTGCCTATGGCGGCGAGATGGACTTTTTTGCTCTAAAGGGTACCGTTGAGGCCATTCTCAAGGCCCTGCGCATTGAACAAGTCTCCTTTGTTCCAGAGCGTGAGAATCCCTCCTACCACCCAGGCCGCTGTGCGAAGGTTTTGGCCGGGGATCTGGTGTTAGGCGTCATTGGCCAGGTGCACCCTCTGGTTGTTACCGCCTATGATGTGGATACCGATCTCTACTGCGGGGAACTCTCCTTTGATCTCCTCTTTAAAACTCAGGGCAGCACCGCCGTTTACACCCCTCTGCCCAAATTCCCTGCCATGAACCGAGACATTGCCCTTCTGGTGAAGAAAGAGGTTACCGTCGGGGCGATGCAGGCTTGCATTGAAAGCTGTACGAAGGGCCTGCTTCGTGAGGTCAGTCTCTTCGATATCTATACAGGGGATAAACTGCCAGAGGGAATGAAGAGTGTGGCCTTTAACTTAGTTTTACGGGCCGATGACCGCAGCCTGACCGCCCAGGAAGCGGATGAGGAGATTGCTGCCATTCTAGAAGGTCTTAAGAATCAACTGGGGGCAAGCTTGCGGGGATGATTTTAATTTTCCCTCTTTACTTTTGAATTACCTATGTGGTAAGATGAGCGTATCTGATATGAAACTGAGGTGAGTCTTGATGAGCTTAGAGTATACTCGTAAATTCCAGCTAAACCAGGAAAAAGGCAATGAGATTAAAACCGTTCTCACAAGCGTGTACAATTCCTTGCAGGAAAAGGGATACGACCCTATCAATCAAATTGTTGGGTATATTCTCTCAGAGGACCCCACGTATATTACCAATTATAACAATGCCAGAACCCTCATCCGTCGCCTAGACCGGGACGAGCTGCTACAGGAACTGGTAAAGAACTATCTCTCTGTCTAACCACCAAAAGCGGTACGCAGCTTTTTGCGTACCGCTTTCTTTTTTAAGGAGACCTTTCTATGCCAAGCTATTCGGAACTAAGTCAAATGATTGCTAAGCAGGTCAATGAGGCGATGGTAGAAAATGCCGATGCCATGGAAGAAGCCATTAAAACGGGCATTGCACCAGGTATGCGACCTGGAGAAATGAATAGCCGTATGATTATCAATGCCATGAGTATGACGGCACGTATTTCCATTCAGTCTACTTTACTGATTCTTCACGAAGCCGGTGTGATTGAATTTGAAGGGGGTCTCACTCCCGATCTGACTCTTCTCCCCGGTGGCAAAACTTTTTCCCCTCATAGCGAAACAGACCCTAGCCCAAAAGGCTAGGGTCTGTTTTTTATTGAGCTTTGACCAACAGCGTCTCGCTGTTGTTGAGAATTTGAGCACTGTACATGAACAGCACGTCTGGGTTCTCCCCAAAGTCCACCAGGCTAGGAATCATGCGGCTGTCCATATAGCGCAGGTCAATTAGGGTTACCTTGGCGTATGCCGAGGTAAAGAGTGGCGCCAAACTGCTGCCAAAGGAGTCCCGAAACAGGAAGAGCTCTTTGTCCGTCTTGGCATTGGGATTTTCGATGGTAATGAGCGGCTGCGGCCCTGCCAAAAACAAATCATAGGGGTCAATCCCATAAAATTTGTCTGGATAGTACATTTGACTCTCCACCATCTGCCCGGTTTTGGTATCCAACAACTTTACGGTTGCCCCATCAATCGCTGGGCTACTTAGGTAGATCAGCTTTTCTGCTGGCAGGGGCATGGCGGCCTGCCCATAGTAAACCCCATAGAAAGGCGTCAGGCTATGGGGAGAATAGTCAGTTTCCAACCGATCCGCAAACCCAAGCTCCTCCCCTATGACTGCAATAAGTGACGGCAGTTTTTCCTGGGCCCAGTGGAGGTCTGTCTTATAGTAGTCTTCGGCGGTTAAGAGGGGCAGCAAATCCAAATACTTCTCTGCCCCCAGCTTTTCTTCCAATAGTTTGGCCGCTTTTTCATAGTCAATGGTCAGCAATGTTTGACCCAACTTTTGATTGAGATAGTAGCCCTTATCTGGAACCAAGCTATAGCGCACAGTAGCCGATTCTGGCAGCATATCCATCAAAATCTGAATCTTGTCCGCTCCTTTGCGGAATGAATCCTCATTGATTCTCTCGATTTTACCCGCCATTCCGTCGATGAGGTAGACCCCATTGTTATCCTTCTGCCAAAAAATGCGGTAAACCGTGGCTGCTTTTATGGTGCGAAATCCCTCACGAAACACAAAACTATCCATAGCCCATGTTTCAAATTCCCCAGTAAAGTTTGGGTTTAGTCCCCCAGATGCCCCTCCTGCCTCTGCCTGAAACAGTTCTGGAAAGGTGGCCAGATAACGTCGTTCACTCTTTGATATCTCCGGGGGCTGGTAGAAAAGATTCACAATGGACAACGCTGCAAAAAAGAGAATGAATACTCCTGCGCAAATCAAAGCACGCAGACGTTCGATTCCCATAGGCTTTTTGTTTTCAGACATAGTGAACCCTCCCCTACTAGAATCTAAAGTAAATAAATGGATTAAAGGACCCATCCACCAGGTAGCCCGTGCAAAGGAGCAACAGTGCCAGCACCAGCAAGGGCTGGAGTACAACCGCAATGCGGCTTCCCATTTGGCTTCCTATCAGTTTTGTATAGCAGAGCTTTGGCAGGGGGGTCGCCGCCACAATCGCTACCAGGAGTGGCACCGTATAGCTCCGTAAGTAATACAGGCCTACGGGATCGGTTAGTCCAATGCCCCCTGCACCAAAGAGATGTCCGATCCTTGTGATAGCAAGGGATAAGGTTGGACTGTCAAAGAACAGCCAGCTGATGATGACAGCAAAGAGCATAAACATCCAGGTAAGCACACTGGGCAGCCGATCAAACAGTTTTTTGAGCACAAAGCGCTCTAGGAGCAGCAGGGCCGCAAAGTACAGACCCCAAATGATAAAATTAAAACCTGCACCATGCCAAAACCCGGTGAGCAGCCAGACAACAAAAATATTCAGGATGTAGCGCGCATGCCCAACTCGGTTGCCCCCCATGGGAATGTAGACATAGTCTCGAAACCAGGAGCCCAGAGACATATGCCAGCGACGCCAAAATTCGGTTACACTCTTTGAAATGTAGGGGTAGTTAAAGTTTTCATTGAAGCGGAACCCAAACAGCCGGCCAAGGCCGATGGCCATATCACTGTAGCCTGAGAAATCAAAGTAAATCTGCAGACTAAAAGAGATGGCATAGAGCCAGGTAAAGAGCACACTCACCTGGGCTGCAGAGGTATAGAACTGGCAGAGCTCACCAAAAATATTGGCGATGAGTACCTTTTTTCCAAGTCCGACTGCAAAGCGAGTGGCCCCTTCCCCAAAGTCCTGCATGGTAACACTGCGCTGATTGAGCTCTTTCTCCACCGTAGCATAGCGGACAATGGGCCCTGCAATGAGTTGAGGAAACAGAGAGACATAGGTGGCAAACTTAAAGTAATTCTTCTGCAGCTTTACGCTGCCACGGTATAGGTCAATGGAATAGCTTAAAATCTGGAAGGTATAGAAGCTGATGCCAATGGGAAGAGCCAGCCCCAAAACACCAATGACATACTCATCGGGCTGATTGGCGCCAAAAACAAGACGGTTGATTGTCACAATGAAAAAGTCCGCATACTTGAAAATGCCAAGCAGCAACAGATTTACCGTTACAGAGGTCACTAATGCCAGCTTTGCTCTGGGGCTTCCCCGCCAGCGCTCAATTAAAAAACCGAATGCCCAGGCGGAAAAGGACGCACCAATGAGCAATAGTAGGTAATCATTGCGCCACATACCCCGCCATTCGGGCCAAGCATAGAAAAACAAACTAGAGATGAGCAGAACTATATTTCTCCCCTTTTTCGGGGTAAGAAAATATAGTATGAGTACCATGGGTAAAAAATAGTAAAGGAATGTAATGCTGGAGAATAGCATAGGATCGCCTGCCTTTTCACTCACTTTATTCCCGAAATATGGAATTGCACCTCAAAAAAGCCCCCTGCATAATCCTCTCTATGTATGTAGCGGATTATGCAGGGGACTTAACTAACCTCGTGCCTTATTTTCCCGTATAAAAAACATTCAAGGTGCCGGCACTAGAGCCTGCGAGAGTTGTCCAGGCGCTTTGCAGTGCGGTAGCCACATCTTTATGAGTAGCACCCAGCAAAACATAATTGCCGGCGTCTACAACAAAGCACTGCTCCGGTACGACGCAAATCCAGCGAGCAGGGTCAAAGCCAGATGCAAGCAGATCCTTTACCTTTCCAGCAGAATCGGCGTCCTTACACTGAAACACAACAGCCAAATGAGCATTTGTGGTAATGGCAGCCGTAGAACTGTAGGCCTCTTCGACATACGTCTCAAAGTCCTCTACAGAAAGCCCAGCAATCCCTTCTACATTCTCGTCGGTAACTGGATCTTCAAAGGTCATTCCAACATCGGTGGCAGCCTCAGCCAAAAGGGCGGTCAGTACCTCTTGGGCCGAACCACTTATGCTACTCTCTGGATTTGTCTCTCCACCGGTGCCACCACCGCCATTTTCCCCTGTGCCGGGCTCCTCCGGCTTCTGGGTATCCCCATTGGATTGGCAACCAAAAAGTGCCAGAGAGAATAGCAGCATCAGTGCTAATAAAATACTCAGCTTACGTTTCATTTTAATATCTCCTATTCTGATTTTTGAGTTTCTATTGCGAAAAACTTGCCGACAGAGTCAGCCCATACTCCCTAAGAGTATAGCAAATTCGAATTGTCAAAAATCGTCACTTTCTGCTGTATTGTGTTAAAGTGACCCAGTAAATAAAGAAACATAGCCATCTCTTTGGGTTTATAGACTTCATAGGCTTTTTTAGCTTCGATTTGTCCGCTTTCCAAGCTTTTGCTCATACATTTTCCCATCGGCTACGCCAATGAGATCATCCACCGTTCGCTCCGTATTCTCCTCCACAGAGGCCAATCCATAGCTAAATGCTAATTGGTAAGGTACACGTTTTCGGCGGTTTTCCTCATCCATATTGGCTTGAATGCGCTCCATAAGGTTTTGGGCCCGCTGCAAATCACAGCGCATCAAAAGCACAAACTCATCTCCACCCCAACGACAGATGATATCACTTTTTCGAATGGATGCCTGAATAATGCCTACCGTAGCAATGAGCATATCATCACCCATATCATGCCCATAGGTATCATTCACATACTTTAGACCATCTAAATCAACGAAACAAATGCTCATGGGTTCATCTGTCTTGCGCTGTTCCACAGCAAGGGCGATTTCCTCTCCCCCCCACTTTCGATTCAGCAGTCCCGTTAACGCATCCGTCGAAGCGGAATCCCTGAGTTTTTTCTCATATTTTTTCTGATTGGTAATGTCTGTGGCAATCTCCAAGTGCACATCTCTTCCATCGAACCATTTGATGATTAAATCCTTGACCTGGTACCAGCGGTTGTGGTTTGTATTCTCTCGTTCCCAAATGTATTCTCTTTTAAGTATTGCCCCATCTTTGTCTACCATTTTGGGCAATGGGCAAAAATCACAACGAGTGGGGTTCCCCTGCAACACTTCCCAGCAGGGCCGACCAATGACCTGATCAAGGCTCTTTCCTAAGAGCTCTGCAAGTACTCGATTGACAAAAAGCACACGGTCTGTTTGTATGTCGCTGGCATAAACAACCTGGTCAAAGTTATCGGAAACTGTTTTTAAGACTTCCAGATTTTTCTTTTCCTCTCGCAGCACATCCCGCCGATTGATAAGGGAAACCAAAATATTTGCCACCTGTTCCAATGCCTGAATTTCATATTCCGTCCATCTGTGAGTTTGCTTGCAGTTATCAAAGCCCACATAGCCTATGGTACGTTCCCCCTGGAGCAGAGCAAGAATTGCGATCGCCTTGATTCCCTGCGCCTCCAGAATTTCACGCCCCCAACCATCTGGGATTTCCTGAATATCATTATAGATAAACTTGCCCGCACTTACAATTTGCTCGTAATTGTAGTCACTCTTCTTTAGCAAAGACAAGTCCTGAATGGCCGGTTCCACATCGGTGTTGCACCATTCATAGGTATTGCCTGTATACTCTGTATTTAAATCTTCAAAAATATAGGCACGACTTACATCAACGTACTGCCCCATAATGGAAAGGGCTCTGCTGATGGCCTCATTGGGGTCCACCGTTTGAAAAGCCTCTTTGAGCACAGTAGAAATCACCGCATTTGCCGTAATGGCACTGCGGGACTCTTCACAGAGCATCCGGTTATCCCAGTATTCATCAAAGTAAATGATGAACATATCCTCCTGCTGATAGTCAATCCGATTTCCCGATATGATACTAAGAACCGGATCTCGCCCGGCCGGCTGAAAATCTCCCGGAAACGGTTTCGCTTTTCCTTCTTGTAAAATACCATTGACTACGGTAAGCATTGTCTGCCTATATGAGGATCCAAAGAGCTCGTCTAAAAAAACCTTATTCTGTTCGGTATCCACCCCATAGTTCTGAATCTGCTGATAAAACAGAAGCGATGCACTGTAATTTGCATAAACTACAGGATATCTTGCTGCGTTCCTGCACACAATAATAGGCGTCTGACAACTTTGAAAAATGCTATGCAGAGAAAAGGTCAGCATTGGCATCCACTCCCTTCCTGTGATGTTTGTATTCGTTTTGCTACATGCTCACATATCGCCCACCCATCATAGCAAGGGAGGGATACATTTTCAAGCTAATTCGTCGCTTTTTTTGAGAATTTTTTACTTCTTTGTTCCATTCCTTTTCTTTGCCTGGATGAACCCCGTTTAGACCACAGCGCAGCCTCAAACCCATCCTAGTAGACTGGGACCAGCACGGCGACAAGAATGCCAATCACCGCACCAACAAGAACCTGAAAGGATGTGTGCCCGACCATCTCATTGAGCGGCACAATCAGATCCTCTGACTCCTCCCAATGGAGCATGCGATTGAGGAGTTGTGCATGCTTTCCCGCCTCTTGTCGCACACCGGTGGCATCGTATATGACAATAATGGCAAGAATCAGTGCCACAGCTGTAATGGGTGAATCTGGTCCACATTTTTGCAGGGCGCCTACCGCCAAGGCAGCAACCGTTGCCGAGTGAGAGCTGGGCATGCCACCCGATCCCAGCAATCGCCCAATGTCTAGTTTTCTGTTCATCAATGTATATAAAACTGCCTTTAGACCCTGGGCAATCAGATAGGAGAGTATTGCGACAAAAAACAGGTAATTTAAAAAAAACAGTGCTTCCAGCATGCTATGTCCCCCTTAGGATTTTTGGATCGGCAAACCCTTTCATGAGGAAGCTTAGTCCTGCTTATCATCCAGCAGCTTGTTGAGCTCATTGCGAAAGGTTGTAATATCTTTAAACTGTCGATATACTGAGGCAAACCGAATGTAGGCAACCTCGTCCAACGCCCTTAGCTTTTCCATTGCAAGGGCACCAATCCGGTCACTGCTTACTTCGCCTCCCAGCTCATTTTGCAGTTCCTGCTCAATTTCTGCTGCAGCAGCCTCCAGCTCCGCTAAGGAGACAGAGCGCTTTTCCGCGGCCTTAAGCATACTTCCAACCAGTTTGTTGCGATCAAAGGCATGGCGGGCACCGCTCTTTTTCACGACGACCAAAGGCAACAGTTCCATCATTTCATAGGTGGTAAAGCGATTATGGCAGCGCAAACACTCCCTACGCCGCCGAATGCTAGCCCCTTCATTGGCAGGCCGTGAGTCAATCACTTTACTCTCTGGATTATAACAAGATGGACATTTCATATGCCTTCCCCCAATTCTATCTCTTCTTCCTATTTTAATTCATTGTATCATAAATAGCGGTAAATGTGGTACTAATTTTTGGGGATAGGCATATCCTATCCCCACTTTTCTCTTGGCAGGGTTTTCCCGGTTTTCCTGGAACAAACTAGTTCCATTTTCGTCCTAACACTAATAGCAAAGTAAATTTGATACAACTAGGAGGATTGTTATGAAAAAAATAGTTCTTTTCCTGCTCGTTCTGCTTCTTTCCCTGTTCGCGGCCTGTTCCGCTCCCGTAAGCACAGAACCAAGCAACCAGGAATCGTTTCTCGGGATGATCTCTCGCATACAAGGCGACTCTGTGCAGGTTGTTCCCTTTGAGGGAGAGGCTGTGAGAGCATCCAGCGATCTTTTTTTCTTTTCCGCCCAGAACCTGCCTGACATTTCTGCCACAGTGGGAGACGGAGTTAAGATTGTGTTTACCGGCACGATCCGAGAAAGCTATCCCGCCGGGATTGATGTCACTGACTGGTCACTGATTCAAGACGAGGAGATTTTCCCTAACGCTCCCCCTATGCTCGTTCTTTCCTATGGGGAAAATTCTATCCCACTGCGCCCTGTTCCACCCATTGAGTGGAGCGTCATTGACGAGAACAGTGGGGAGATTTCCACATCAACTGCCTGTGGCCTCTCCCCCCTCGAAAGTGCTTCTGAACTTTCAAGTGTCTTAAATCATCAAGAGAATGTCCCTCTGCTCCTGGCAGGGCCTCGTATGCCGGACAGCATAAGCGCCGTTGCTTGGCCTGCCTCCCTTTTGCCCCTTACGCCAGATGAGGCTGAGGCACAGCTCCCACTGGGAACCCCTTTACAAACAGACGGCAACCAAATTGTTCTGCCCGATGATGGACAAGGCTATCTGGTAGAGATAAGCGCTACCTGGGAAAACACGGAAGAGGGCCTGCCTTCCTACGGGACGGCCCACTATGTGTTCTTAATCGAATAAAACCCTCTATTTCTTACCTATCTATGATTTATTTGAAAGGTAGCACCCTGCTGCAGCTTTTCTTCCTGAAAGCGACGATTGAGATAGTTCAGCACCCGTTTTTTGTCACCACTCCACAAAGGTGCAATGAGCCGACGTTTGGGCCCATCCCCCGTAATGCGATGAATGACCATCTCCGGTGGCAGTGACGAAATACAGGCAATGAGTAGCTGGGTGTATTCCTCCAAATCCGGAAGGGTAACCTTGCCCTTTCGGTACTCAGCCGCCAAGTCCGTGCCCTCTAGCACATGGAGCAGTTGCAGCTTAATCCCATTGGCTCCGCTGCCACCGATGTGGCGGGCCGTTTCCTCCATATCCTTCCGGGTTTCTCCCGGCAGACCCAATATCATATGGACAATGACCTCCAGTCCCGCTTCTTTGAGGCGATGAACAGCATCATCAAAGCAAGAGAGAGGATAGCCCCTGCGGATGTAGCAGGCGCTCTCCTCGTGAATGGTCTGTAGGCCCAGCTCCACCCAAACGGGCACTTGTTCATTGATCTCCTGAAGCAGTGCCACTGTTTCAGGGGACAAGCAATCCGGCCTTGTTGCGATGGAGAGGGCGACCACATCCTCTGGGGCAATGGCCCGAGTAAACAGCTCTCGCAGATAGGAAAGCGGTGCATAGGTATTGGTGAAGCTTTGAAAATAGGCGATGTATTTCCCGTCCTTATTCTTGGCGGACACCCTGGCTCGCCCCGCTTCCAGCTGGTCCTTTATGTCGACAGTAGCGGGGGCGGCAAAATCCCCAGACCCTAGTTCGCTGCAAAAGATACAGCCCCTGGTATCTAGCGTCCCATCTCGGTTTGGACAGGACATTCCCCCGTCTAGGGATATCTTATAGACCTTGCAGCCAAAGCGCCTCTTCATCTCCTGATGGAATGAACGATACATCGATATTTAGTCCTTTGCCGTGCCGGTGGCAAACATGGTAAAGGTACCGCTGGCCAGCAGCCTGTCCTGGTCGTCCAGCACATCCACCGCGACAAAGCAGATGGTCCTTCCCCTATGGCGCACATGGGATTCCGCCCGGATATGAGGACTATCCGTATTGCGGAAGAACTCAAAGTTATTGCTCAGGGTCACATAGGGTACCCCAGTGCTTCTGGCTGCAGCACCTGCCGCACAATCCGCCATGGTGAGAAACACACCGCCGTGAACAGCACCAAAGAGGTTTTTGCTGCTCTCAGAGATCTCTAACTCTACTACTCCATGATCTCGCTCCATCCGGGTCAGCCGGATTCCATTATGGAGCATAAAGTGATTGCCTTCATTGGTGCGCTGAATTTCTTTTTGAAAGTCCATACCTGCCGCCTCCTTTACAAAATGATGAATGTGACCCCATTGTTGTGTCGATCCAAGTCCCTATCCTGCCTTAGTGGCGGACAGACCTGGAGGGCTGCTCTGGTCGCCTCTTCAAAAATCGAGAATGCCTCTCCTGTAATTAGGTTCTTGATCTCCCTTTTTTCCAACAACCTGGCCAAATAACGGCGGGCCTCGGTTCTTATTTTCCCCCCGGTACCGGAAGAGCCATAGCCGTGGATAATCTTAAGAACGGTGATTCCCATCCGTCTGCTCTGGGCAAGTTCAACGCCCAAGCGTTTGATTGCTACATCAACAAAGGGCTTGCCCTCTTCCAGATTCACTTCTCGTAGCTTTCCCTGCATGATAGAAGCCCTCAATGGTTCAGACAGGCCTTAATCAGCCAATCAAAAATGGCCCCGCCATCCTCCATGCGCTCAGGATGAAACTGAACGGAAAGCAACGGTAAGTTCACATGCTCTGTCCCTTCGATAAGGCCAGATTCACTCACGGCTACCACCTGCATCCCCTCTCCTGGCTTGGAAAGGGCCTGATGATGGGTACTATTTACTGTTGTAAGCAAACCATAGGACTTTGCTAAGTAAGACCCCTGTTTTATACCAATGGGATGCCAGAGATCCCCCTCCTGTCCCGAGGTGCCGGGGCAGTGAAACAAGGAGATGTCCAGTTCTAAATTTTGAATGAGCTTGCCACCTAAGGCGATGTTTAGCACCTGGTGCCCTCTGCAAATACCTAGAATGGGCTTGCCATGCTCTAAGAACCAAGGGATGAGGGCAAATTCTGACCGATCCCGTTTCATGTCAATGAAGTGGGAGCCCTTATTCTCTTCTCCAAAAAAGGAAGGGTCCACATCTCCACCACCAGTTAACAGAAGGCCATCATACTCCCCTTCCGTCTCTGGGTAGTAGGCGGCAATGGGAATCCCTCCCGCCTTTTCCACCGCCTCTATGTAAGTCTCCGGCTGCTCATCCTCTATGTCCTTTGCCAGAGAAATTAAAATGCGTGGCTTTCTCATCTGATCTGCCCCTTCCAACATTGCGCCTAGTGTTGTATTCCTTTATTACCTTTCAATTATAGCCCATAGCCATCTTTGCCGCAAGGTATCCATCTTAATTAGACAAAGGATTCTATGAAAAAGCGTGCACCGAAGAAATTCGGTGCACGCTTGCTGTTAGAATTATTCTTAGTACATGCCGCCCATGTCGCCACCGGGCATACCGCCACCAGCAGCAGGAGCAGGCAATTTGTCGCCCACCAATGCCTCTGTAGTCAGGAGCATAGCAGAGATGGATGCTGCATTTTCCAGGGCACTACGGGCCACCTTCGTTGGGTCCACAATGCCGGCAGCAATCATATCACAGTACACTTCTTTATAGGCATCGAAGCCGTAACCAGACTTGCGGCTGTTCTTGATCTTCTCCAAAACAACAGAACCATCAATGCCTGCATTGCTTACAATCTGGCGAAGAGGCTCAGTAAGGGCACGAACGATGATGCTTGCACCGGTCTTTTCGTCCCCTTCCAGCTTGGGCATCAGCTTTTCCACGGCAGAAACCGCATTGACATAGGCTGTACCACCGCCGGGGATAATACCTTCTTCCACCGCTGCACGAGTGGCGTTGAGTGCATCTTCAATGCGCAGCTTCTTTTCCTTCATCTCAGTCTCGGTGGCAGCACCCACACGGATGATGGCCACACCGC
>JBHAQX010000082.1:0-25330 GCA_041830595.1 Evtepia sp. | reverse complement strand
GGTTCGCTGAAGATGGGGAACGAATCGATACGGATAGCGAAGTAACAGTAACCGAGGACCATACACTCTACGCTCAGTGGACCCAGAAAGCAGTATCTGCCCAGCCAGATGTTAACCCGGTAACGGATACAGACAAAACAGTTAACGGTACAGGAGAACCTGGTGCAGAGATCACCGTGATCTTCCCGGACGGCAGCCAGGAGACGGCAGACGTAGAGGAAGACGGCAGCTGGACCGTGATCGTCCCAGGGGATGTGACACTGGAGAAAGACCAGGTGCTGGAGGTAATCCAAACCGAAAATGGCAAAGAGCCAAGTGATCCCAAGGAAGTCATTGTATCTGGACAAGATGCCATAGAGCTTACGGTCACCTTTGATGCAAACGGCGGCACAGTGCCCAGTCCTTCCAGCAAAACTGTTACCGTGGGAGGAACCTATGGGGACCTGCCGGCTACCACCTCCAGTGGCTACACCTTTGAAGGTTGGTACACAGCACAGACAGGCGGCACGAGAATCACAAAAGACACTGTGGTAACTCTGTCACAAAACCACACCCTCTATGCCCAGTGGAAGACTATGGAAAGCGGCGGCGGGAGTGGCGGCGGTGGCGCAACCAACTATACCATTACCGTCAAATATCTAGAAGTGGGCAGCAACAAAGTGTTGGCTGCAGAATACACGAAAACCCTAAGCAGCCAAAGCAGCTATGATGTGACAGCGCAGACAGAGAAGGCAATCAGCGGCTATAAGATTGCTACGGTAGAAGGGCCAGCACCCAAAGGCATCATCACCGGCAATATCTTGATTTCTGTCTTCTATGAGAAGACAAGCGCTGGTGGCGGAGGTGGCAGCGGCAGCGGTGAAATCACCCTACCTGATCTGGATGTGCCCCTGGGCGTCTTTGCTGACACGCATTACGCCTACATAATTGGTTACAAAAATGGCACAGTCAGACCTCTGAGCAACTTGACCCGAGCAGAGGCAGCAACCGTGTTCTTCCGTCTGCTCCAGGATGAGGTGCGGACAACAAACTGGACACAGCAGAATGCCTTTGCCGATGTACAGCAGGGCCAGTGGCACAACAATGCCATCTCGGTAATGAGCAAAATGGGTATTCTTGCCGGCTACCAGGATGGAACTTTCCGGCCAGACGGTACCATTACCCGGGGTGAGCTGGCAACCATTGCTGCCAAGTTTGCTCGCATGAACGGAAACGCCGTTATGCGTCAGACCAGCTTTGGAGATATTGCAGGCCACTGGGCAGAAAGCGACATTCTTTATGCATCTGCCGTTGGCTTCATCGATGGCTACCAGAACGGCAATTTCAATCCCGATGCCCAGATTAGCCGTGCTGAGTTTATGGCCATTGTAAACCGTATGCTGGGTCGTGTGCCCGAGACGGTAGAAGACCTGATGACAGAGGGCATGACCCAGTGGACAGACAACATGGATACAGGTACCTGGTATTACTTGGCGGTTCAGGAGGCAACAAACTCCCATGAGCATGAATATAAGGACAGCCAAGTAGAAGGTCGCAGCGGTCGCTATGAAACTTGGACGAAGATATTGCCCAATCGAGATTGGATTCGTCTGGAGCAAGAGCTAGTGGCAGCAGCGCCAAAGCAAATGCTCGAGATCGGATTCCAGAAGTAAACGCATCGGCATACTGCCCATTGGCGTGCATTCGAGGATGTCATTTAGGCGTTAGAATGATCAAAACAAACAGCACGATTCATTTTAAAATGAATCGTGCTGTTTATTTGTTCGTTCGATTTTGGACTATGCTGAAAAAGTATATCACAACAAAGTGACATATATACATAGCGTCAAGCCCTTGAACACGAAGAAATCAGCAGGCCGTTTTGATCGTTGATGCTCCAACCGGGCTTACATGTCCAAGGCTTGCACACATCCATTTTCGATTGCAGAAAAGCGCTATGTATGCAAAAATCTCCCATCTTTTTTCATCGAGAAAAAGCTTTCCCCACAGGCATTGTCATGAGGACCACCTGAGCGGCGCATGCTGTCTAGCATCCCTTGTTCTGCCAGCATTCCTTGGAAAGACCCATGCTGCTATATGAAGTCCCCCTTAGTTTACTTTGAAGAAAAAAGTGGCTGCCTTGATGAATTGTGTAGGAAAAAGAGAGGTACTGTCGAAAGCGTAGCATAGCGCCGTTCTCTATGCTATAATCGGGGCAAAAAGAAGGAAAGGGCTGAAATGATGGAAAAGCTGTTTGAACGCCGGGCTGGACGGATTCTGGTGCTGGGGGCTACTTTGGTGATGATTGTCGTGAACCTTTTGGCCACCATGCCCATTCTCAATGGAAAGACAACAAAGGAGATTTCCGACGCCTACCCCAATTTGTTTACTCCTGTGGGCATGACCTTTTCGATTTGGGGGCTCATTTACTTAGGGCTGCTGATCTTTACTGTGTTACAGCTCAGCTGGGCAGAAAAAAGGCTGGATGCAACGGGAAAACCTTTGATGGCAAGGTTGCGCCTGTTTTATACCCTCTCCTGCCTGGCCAATGCAACTTGGCTGCTCCTATGGCAATACAATCAAATCGCATTTAGTGTGGCGTTGATGATTGGGTTGCTTCTATCCTTGATTGCCAGCATGCTTACCATTGAAAAAATGAAAGCGGATCGAGGGTTGACCCTGCTACTCAAAGGCTGCTTTGGCCTTTATCTGGGCTGGATTACGGTTGCCACCATTGCAAACATAGCCGTTTTTTTGGTCAGCATCGGGTTCCAGGGAGGTCCCTTTGCACCGGAGTGGTGGATGATTGCCACCTTAGCCGTGGCGGCCATCATTGGCAGCAGCACCATCGTTTCGTTCCGAAACCCCGTATACGGCTTGGTTTTGATCTGGGGTTTTTGGGGCGTTCTGCAACAGCATTTGCCAGGGGGAACCTTTGATGGAGCATACACTGCCATTATCGTGAGTCTCATTGCATGTATGGTTCTTTTCTTTGTGGATAGCGTAGTTGTTTCGGTGCTTGCAATCAAAAAGGGAGATCAGGAGAGAGAAGCGCAGCAAAAAGAGTAAAAGTGGGTTTTGGGGCAGCAAAGAACAAAAAGTTTTTTAAATAAAAATGCCATTATTTTGTGCGATTTGCTGGAAAAGCGTATGAAACTGTGCTAAAATTGCCTAAAGTGCTTGCTTCTCGATGGACGTTCTTGACGGAAATGCAATGCAGTATGAAAGCATGGAAAGGAGGGCGTTATTTGAAGGCTACTCTTAAACAGGCAACAGCGCGGCACCTGGCTGAGAAAGCATTTCGTACCGATAATGAGATGTATGTCTATTTGATTTCTTTGGCAGCGATTTGGTACTGTGTCTTTGCCCATGCTTACATGCTGATCCTCTATCTTTTTCATGGAGAAACCTTTTTTTCAGGATTCAATGTCTTCAGGCTCTGTGTCTATGCCATAACATTGTTGGTGCATAGAAGGGGAAAGTATGCGGCAGCAACGTGTATTCTTTCCTTTGAGGTTTGCTTTTTTGCAGGTGTGGAAATTGTGCTTGGAGGAATCCAAAACCATGCCACAGGCTACTTTCTCCTTGTGATTGTCTTACAGATTATTCTGCCCTATGCCTCGGTTCGGTTTCGAACTGGGGTGGTTATGGGTGTGTTACTGTGGGCGGGTGTCAGCGTATTTGTTGCCTTACAGGCGACCCATGTATTACCAGGGACCTGGCAGGGAAATGCCCTCATGGTCTCCAATATGGTGATTCTCTTTGCAGGTACGATTGTGCAGCTTTGCATTGGGAATGTGGTGAATACGGTGATTAAAAATGTGCAGGATGTTAAAATCAACGAACTAACCCTGCAAGCCCATACGGATGCGCTAACCAAATTATTTAACCGGCGTCATGCTGAGGCTTTTTTTGCGTCCCCGGAGGGGATGGATGAGAAAAAGCGGTACTGTGTGGCCATGTTGGATATTGACGACTTTAAACTGGTGAACGACAGTTATGGCCATGACTGCGGCGATATTGTGCTGCAATATTTAGTTTCTTTCCTAAAAGAAAACTTGCGGGAGAGCGATCGGGTGTTTCGCTGGGGTGGCGAAGAGTTTATGGTAATCCTTGCGGATGTAGAACTAACTACCGCCCATGCTATTTTAAACAAACTGCGGGAAAAGCTTGCAAAGGAAGAAATTTTGGCAATGGGGCACAGTCTGCATATTACCGCTACCGTTGGTTTGTCCATGGTAGCGGATGGGGCCTGGGCAGAAGCCATTCGTCAGAGTGATAATCATATGTACAAGGGAAAAGCCCAGGGGAAAAACTGTGTGATTTTCCAGTAAAGTAAAATGAGCGAAGCTTCAAGATGGCGTGAAAGAGGAACATGGACGATTCATCCACATGGGTGTGGGAAAAATCAACGCATATTCAATGTCTGGCAGAAGGAGGCGGATTACTTGTCTCACAAGGAGAGTGGACTGTCTAAGATTTGCTGCGACTTAGTGGAAGAGGGTCAGGTGGAAGCGGCGGTGCAGGCCCTGTGCCATGCAGCGCCCAGTGAAATTGCGGACTTGCTGCAACACTTATTCCGATTGGAGAGCTACCATGACAAAATGGGAGCCGCGATTGAGGCCTTGCAGCAGGATCGCTATCAGGAGGCCATTGCCC
The DNA here is from genome assembly GCA_041830595.1 of Evtepia sp. GTDB lineage: Bacteria > Bacillota > Clostridia > Oscillospirales > Oscillospiraceae > Evtepia. The sequence continues at coordinate 20,692 of JBHAQX010000082.1, read as the reverse complement.
AGCTCGCCCAGGTGGAGTCGGAACATGGGTTGGGTTTGCGTGCTCTTTCAGTCCAGCTGCAAGAGTTGTCACACTATACTACGGAGCTTTCGAAGGAAAATCTCTCTGTGGATTTTCCATTGAGACAAAATTATGTCACCATGCGGGTGAAAAACCTGCATGCCAAACTGAACCATTTAGTCTGGCAAATTGGGCAGGTGGCCAACGGCGATTACAGCCAAACGGCAGACTACATGGGAGAGCTGACCGAGGGATTTAACTGGATGACCTCCCAGCTGCAGGTAGACAGAGCCCAGACCGAATATGAGCTGGAACATGATAAGCAGACCGGGCTTCTCAATCGGAATGGCTTTGCAAGAAGAGCTCAGACTCTGATTCGAAAGGAGCCCCACTTGTGTGGGGTTATGCTCTGCTCTGGCCTGGATAACATTAAGTATATCAACGAGACCTATGGCTATGAGGCGGGAGACCGCTATATTGCGGCGGCAGCCAAGCTACTACATAGCTATAAAAATACAGCTGTGGTTGCCCGAATCGCGGGGGATGAATTTGCCATCTACGTTCACGGATATAAAGAAGAGGTGAATGTGGAAGAGCTGGAGAAAGCCGTGAACGAGCGCATATCCAGCGAGATGATTGACATAGGAGAAAAGGTGAAACTTCGCTCTTCCTTTGGTCTGGCCCTCTACCCTCAGGATGCGGTAACGGTGGAGACACTGCTGAAATACGCCGGACATACCATGTTTGAGGTGAAGAAGAGCAACCGGGGTGGTTTTATGCGATTTGACCCCTCCACATACCGGGAGAAGGCTAATACTTTTGACCGGCAGGAAAAACTCAATCAGCTGCTGGATGAAAAGCAGCTTTACTTTGTGTTTCAGCCAATTTTTCGCCTGCAGGATAAGTCAATCTATGCATATGAAGCCTTGATGCGACCCGGTACAGAGAGTTTTTCCAGTCCTCTGGAGATTTTAACCCTTGCAGCGGAGCAATCAAAGCTCAAGCAAATCGAAAAGATTACCTTTGAGCTACTGTTTGACTGGATGGGAGAGAACATTTCCCGGTTGGGGGTGCGCAAGATCTTTTTCAACACCATTACCACGGAATACATGCGCCGAGAAGAGCTGCAAAAGCTTCACCCCAAGTATGAAAGTTTCTGCGAGCACCTTGTCTTTGAGGTGCTGGAGAGCACCGCAGGCAGCGAAAGCTTTGTGCGAGAAATTGAAGCCTTTCGCCAGGAGATGGGAGTCAAAGTGGCCATCGATGATTACGGGGCTGGATATTCCAATGACATTCGTCTCATTCGCATTGCTCCAGACATTGTAAAGATCGATCAATTTCTCATCAGTGGTATTGACCGGGATAAGGACAAGGAGAAGCTGCTGCAAAAGATGGTGTCCTACTGTAATGCAAAAAAGATTGAAACCCTGGCCGAAGGGGTGGAACGCGTTGAAGAGCTGGAGGCCGTTCGACGGTTGGGCTTCACCTATGCCCAAGGTTTTTATCTTGGCATGCCAGAAAAAGAGCTCTGCCAGCCTCGGCAGATAGCTTGGCCGGAGTAGGTTTTGCTAGTACAATAATAAAGAGGGCCGCTACGTTATGTAGCGGCCCTCTTTCGATCAAATAAAATCTGGGTTTTAATTTCTGCGCCCGCCACCCCGAGAGAGAACGATAAGAGCAAAACGCAGCAGCTGCACAGCGGTGGCGGCTAAGGCGGCAATGTAGGTCATCGCCGCCGCCCAGAGTACCTTTCGAGCGCCGGTGATCTCATCGGGCTGCAGGATATTATACTGGGAAATGGCGGACAAAGCCCTGCGGCTGGCATCAAACTCGGTGGGGAGGGTGACCAGCTGAAAGACAAAGGCCAAACTATAGCACAGCAGGCCCAAATAGGCGATCCAAATAAGACTGGGGCTGATATAGGTAAGGCCCAGACCCACCAAAAGCAGGGGAATGGCAGCCCTGGAACCAAAGTTTGTCACCGGGACAATGGCATTGCGCACCATAAGGGGCCCGTAGTGATGGGCATGCTGTACCGCATGGCCTGCCTCGTGGGCCGCCACGCCAATGGCGGCCACAGAGGTGCTGCCGAATACAGGGGAAGAAAGGCGCAGGACCCGGTCTCTGGGATCATAGTGGTCGCTGAGCTCCCCGGGAATGGGCTCGACGGGAACCTGATTTAAACCATTGGCATCTAAAATATGCCTGGCCACTTGGGCGGCCGTGATGCCCCGGCGGGAGGCCTGCTTCTCATACTTTTTGAAGGTGGATTTAACCCGCATCTGGGCCCAGAGGGAAAAGATTAGAGTGAGGACAAAAAGTGCCATAGAGAGAACGGTCCAGGTATCATAGAGATTGATATAGTAAGGCATAAAAAACCTCCTTGTCTAGAGCGGAAAGCGTGGATTAAAAGAGATTTCGAATGATGTCGGCCCCTGCAATAAAGGTGCCAATGGAGCTGCCGATATTGGCAAAGATCACCACAAGGAGAACCTTGAGAACCTTGTTGCGCAAAAGTCCCCGCAGGCTGCCAATGTCATCATGGATGCTGTGGAGATCCTGCACCGTAGGCTTTTGTACATAGGCCTGCACCAGTCCGCTAAACCAGCCAACGGCTAAGAGGGGGTTTAGTGACGAAATTGGAGCCACGACAAACGATGTGAGAATGGCCAGGGGATGGCCCAAAACCAGAAGGGTAAACAGGGCAGAGAGGCTACCATTCCAAAGCACCCAGGAGAGAACCTGGCGCAATCCGGTGTCCACCCCGGTGGTAAAGGAGTAGATTAAGAGGCCCACAATGAACAGTGGAATCGCCCAGGCAATGATCTTGCCATAGCCTTTCGCTTTTGGCACCGTGTTGATCTCTTCCAGATCAATGGTCTGATGGATATACTGGGTGATGCCGGGCACATGGGCCCCACCCAGGACAGCGACCACCTTTTTTCCCGGGGCGGCTTTGATTTTTTGAGAGAGGAATTGGTCTCGTTCGCTGATGAGAATATCCCCGATTTTGGGAAAGGTCTCCCGGACTTCTCCCAGGACCGACTCCAACATGTCGGTGCCCAGCATATCTTCCAAATCCTCTTCTCCTACCTCTTCGCCCTCGTCAAAGGAGAAGAACAGGCCCACAATCAGCTTGCACTTTTCCCAGAGATTCAGCTTGCGCCAAATGCGCAAAAAGGTGGTTTGGATGGAGCGGTCGGCAAGGACAATCTCGGCCCCCACCTCTTTGGCACTGGCAATGCCCTGGAGCATTTCGCCACCTACGGTGGTGCCCAACTTTTTGGCCATTTTCCGCTGGTAGGCAGAGAGGGCCAGATTCGCCAGCATAAAGCCCGCCTGCTTGGTTTTTATGACCTGAACAATGTCCATAGACTCCCAAGCTTTTGGGTTTTGAATGTTCTCGTAGCGCTTATCGTCCAGCTCGATACAAACGCTGTCCGGTCGTTCCTCTTCAATCACTTGCTTGACGAGATCGACGCTTTTTTGAGAGACGTGGGCGGTGCCCACTAGAATAATTTCTTTTCCATCTACTTGGAGACGGGTAATTGGATCAGTTGCCATCTTTTCTGTGTAACTCCTTTGAAAAAACGGCAGTAGGCCGCTTTTTTGTTCGTTGCAGAAACATCCTGCGGGGGGATATGCTGCACCGTTGCAGAGGGGAAAATCAAATCATAGCCCGTTGAGAACAGGTCTTATTCATACCAGAATCCGGTTTGCGGGATGTACCAAGTCATGGCATATCCTTCATTATACCACAAAATGAAGGCGGTGGAATAGCTGTGAAAAATTTAACACTTCGCTCATAAAGACCAAAGAACCCTTGACAAATCAATCCTAGCGGAAAATACTAAAGAAGAAACGGAGGCGGTAAGGATGATCTATTTTAACTGTGATTACCTAGAGGGCACCCATGAGCGGATTTTAAATGCACTCAACGAGAGCAACATGGAGCAGAGCTTTGGCTACGGGGAGGATGCATACACGGAAAAGGCGACTCAGTGTATCCAAGGACTGTGCGGGGGAGAGCCTGCGGTTCACTTTTTGGTGGGCGGAACACAGACAAATCTGACAGTTATTTCTGCGGCCCTGCGGCCCCACCAATGTGTGCTCAGTGCCCAGCAGGGGCATATTAATGTCCATGAGACCGGGGCCATTGAGGCCGGTGGACACAAAGTGGTGGGACTTCCCAGTAAGGATGGCAAGCTGACGGCAAAGCAGGTGGAGCAGGCGGTGACGGCCCATCGAGCAGACGGTGCCTTTGAGCATATCACCCAACCCAAGCTGGTCTATATTTCAAATCCGACGGAACTGGGAACCATCTACAGCAAGAAAGAACTGGAAGACCTTCGGGAAGTTTGCAGCAGATACGATTTAATCCTCTACATGGACGGTGCCCGTTTGGGCTATGGCCTTGCGGCCGCTCACAACGATTTGGACCTTCCCACCATCAGCCGCCTATGTGACGTGTTCTATATTGGCGGGACCAAGGTGGGGGCCCTGTTTGGGGAGGCCGTGGTGATTCATCATCCTCTCATTCGCCAGGACTTTCGCTATATCATTAAGCAAAAGGGGGGCATGTTGGCCAAAGGGCGGCTGCTGGGCCTTCAGTTTTATGAACTGTTTCGAGATGGACTCTATTTTGAGGTTTCGGCCCATGCCATTCGCATGGCAGACATTCTGCGTCAGGCCTTCTTGGACTGTGGCTATGAGTTGCCAATAGATGGCGGCACCAATCAGCTGTTTGTGGCCATGCCCGATGCACACCTTCGAGTGCTGCAAGAGGATTTTACCTATGACTACACGGAACGGCTGGATGAAAGCCATAGTCTGGTGCGCTTTTGCACCAGTTGGGCAACCCGCCCCGAACATGTGGGCAGCTTGGTGGAGGCCTTAAGGGAATTGGCTCAACAATAGGAACCCCAGAGAGAACATATGCCCTCGACATAGGAATTGAAAAGCAAAGCCAGTCTATCCAAGGGATACTACTCTCGTAGTATCCCTTTTCTTCATGTAAACCCTCTATTTTCGTCGGGGCAGTTCTCAAACCAAAAATATTCATTGACAAATGTGTAGCTAGTGGTTATAGTGTATATAGGTGTTAATATCCCGGGAGGTGATCCATTGAAAATCATCGTGTCAAACCGCTCAGGGGTTCCGATCTATGAGCAGATAAAAGCACAGGTCAAAGAGGCTATTTTCGCCGGTGAGCTGAAAGAGGATGATTTGCTTCCGTCGATACGGCAGCTTGCCAAAGAATTAAAAATCAGCGTGATTACAACAACACGTGCCTATAGTGATTTACAAGAGGAAGGCTTTGTTGTCAACGTCCAGGGAAAAGGCTGCTATGTCTTGCCCCAAAACAAAGAGCTGGCTCGTGAGAACGCCCTGCGCAAAGTGGAGGACGCTCTTATCGAGGCGATTACGGCCGCAAAAGCGGGGCAGATAACAAAGGATGACGTGATTGAAATGCTGCATGTGTTATACAGGGAGGAAAATTATGAATAGTATTTTGGAAGTGGACGGGCTATGCAAACGCTATGATACCTTTTCCCTTAACGAGGTATCCTTTCAGATACCCGAGGGTTTTATCATGGGCTTTATTGGGCCGAATGGGGCCGGAAAGACCACGACCATTAAGTCCATTTTGAACATGGTCAACTATCAGGCAGGGAATATAAGGCTATTTGGAATGGACCACAGGGATCATTCTGTGCAGATCAATGAACATATCGGCGTTGTAATGGATGCCCCCTTCTATGTGGATGACTGGACGATGGCGGATGTGGAGGCGGCCGTTGCCCCCTTTTACTCACAATGGAACCGCGGGCAGTATGCGGCGCTGCTTGAAAAATTCAAAATTGAAAAGAAGAAAAAGGTAAAAGAGCTGTCCCGGGGGATGAAAGTCAAATTAATGCTGGCCGTTGCCCTCTCCCACGATGCAAAACTGCTTATCCTGGACGAACCCACCAGTGGGCTTGACCCCGTGGCACGGGATGAGCTGTGCGATCTCCTTGGTGAATTTGTTTCCGATGAAGGACACAGCGTTTTGTTTTCAACCCATATCACGTCTGACCTTGAAAAAATTGCGGACTATATTACGTTCATACTGAATGGAACCATTGTGTTTTCTGGACCGAAAGAGGATCTCCTTGAGAAATTTATCTTGGTCAAAGGTGGGCTTGAGGAGCTAGACGAGGAGCAGAAAGGTCTTATCATCGGACGGCGTGAACATAGTACAGGCTTTGAAGGCATGACAGAAGTAGCAAATGTGGGTCATTTGCCCAAAAGCCTCTTGCTTGAGCCAATCACCCTTGAGGAAATTATTATTTTCATGAATAAGGAGGCGAACGTCCATGAGTAAAGCGCTGTCTTTTATGAGGCTTGATTTCATTACGGTCAAACCTTACCTCACCATCAAAAATCTGCTTATTTTTATGGCGGTTGGGCTTATTATGATGATTAGCTCCGGCACAAGTGTCACAGCAATTGGCATCATCATGACCTTTGGGGTGCTGTATGTCAGCTATCCCTTTGCCGTAGGGGAAAAAAACGGCATCGATGCGCTCTATGCAACGCTTTCCCTCACACGAGGCAGCGTCGTTCTGGGAAGATACCTCTTTGCTTTTTTCGTTGAGCTCTGCGCCGCTCTGCTTGCCTTGCTTCTGTCAACTGGCATGCTTATAATTATGCAAAAAGAAGTTAACTTGCAGGAATTACTTGTCACGACTATGGTGGTTTTCATCATATTTAGCATCATGCAAGCCTTTCAGCTTCCGCTTTATTTCAAGCTGGGGTATGCAAAGGCGAAGCTTGTGGCATATTTACCCTTTCTTGGCTTTCCGCTGGCGGTTTTTTTGTTAACCGGGATGCTGAAACGTAGCGGTGTTCTGCAGCCGCTGGCTGCTGCTCCGGAATGGGCCCTTGCAAATCCACTGATTGCATTGTGTTTGGGAATTGCACTATGGGCTTCGATGGTATTCCTCTCCTATCGCATGTCTCTTGCCTTTTATAAAAAGCGAGATGTTTAAAACGTTCGAAACGCAAAACAGCCCGGCACTCACCATGAGTGCCGGGCTGTTTTGCGTTCGCTGAACATGCTAATCCAGCACTTTCATATAATGGGTGACCGTGAGAACGGTGTCGCCGTGTTGATTCTTCATGACACAATCGGCTGTTGTCATCTTTCGCTCTTCATCCAGTTGGGTGAAGGTGTAAATGGCGGTGATGGTATCACCAAAAAAGACAGGTTTTTTAAAGCGGAGACGGTCATAGCCATAGGCGAGAATATTATGTCCGCTTTCTGCCCCTGCGATGCCACTGACCGTCGAGGCAAGACTAAAGGTAAGGCAGCCATGAATGATTCGAGTTTGATAGGGCATTTTTTTGCAGTATTCTTCATTCGTATGGGCAGGAAAAAAGTCTCCGCTGATACCAGCAAACAGGTAACAGTCACTCTCAGAAAAGGTTTTGCTAAAGCGATAGGTTTTCCCAATTTCAAAATTCAATGTAGACATTAAGCACCCTCCCATCGTTTTGTTTTGCTTGCATAATTGTATTATATCACCACATTGTAGAAGGGAAAAGAAAAATGTTTTGTATATTTAGTTAAAACGTTGACAAGGCAACTCTAGATTGTTATGATTAAAACTGGAAAGCAGAAAGGGGGCACCAACATGCTGATTACAAAACAGACGGATTATGCCATTCGGGTTTTGCGAAGCCTTGCCCAGGGAGAAAAGCTGACTGTGACACAGATTTCGACGGCCCAGGGTGTGCCCCGGCCATTTGCCTATAAGATTGTTAAAAAACTAGAAACCGCAGGGTTTGTGCAGATTCTCCGCGGAAGCAGCGGTGGTTGTGTCCTGGCAAAAGACCTTCGAACGATTAGCCTGTATGACCTGATGGAGGCCATGGAGGAGACGAAGGAGCTGAGTGCCTGCATGGACAAGGCCTATGTCTGCACCTGGCGTAAGGAAAAGGGTGAATGCCTTGCCCACCAGCGGTTGGGCAAATTGCAGGCCCAGGTCAATCAGTTGCTGAAGGCAAGTAGCATGTATAGCTTGATTTTTGACGAATCTGACAAGTGACTTCTCTGGAAGGGAGATATCTCCAAGCACTTGCTTCCATTTGGACCGGAAAGGAGAGCCGGATCATGGAAAAACCGAGGGCCTATACGATTAAACTAGCACAGCTTTACCCTCTTTATCTTGCCAAGGCAGAGAAAAAGGGGAGAAGCCAGGCCGAAGTGGACCAGATTATCGTTTGGCTTACAGGTTATGACAAGGCAGGGTTCATGGCCCAATGTGATAAGGGAGCCGACCTAGAGACCTTTTTCCGAGAGGCCCCCGGCCTCAATCCGAAGGCGGCACTCATTAAAGGAGTGATCTGCGGCCATCGGGTGGAGGAGATTACCGATCCCCTGCTGCAGCAGATTCGTTATTTGGACAAACTGGTGGATGAATTGGCCAAGGGAAAGGCTCTGGAAAAGATTTTGCGGACGTAGTTTTGGGGGGTGCTTGCAAGAACCGCCCGATTGCGCTACACTAATTCAAGTTACAACATTGTCCAGATATGAGGGAAAGGGAGCGGCAAACATGGAGGAGACAACCAGTAAGATTCAGGAGACCGAAGAGCGGGCCAGGGAGTATTTTCGCCAGGGGCTAAACTGTGCCGAGTGCGTATTGCTCTCCTTTTTGGAGACCCATGATACGGGGTATTCCAGCCAGGTGGTAGGTCTTGCCAGTGGCTTTGGTGGTGGCATTGGACAGACTAGGCACATTTGTGGCGCCATCTCCGCCACGGTGATGGCCCTTGGCAGTGTGAAGGGCCGAAAAAACCCGATGGAGAAAGAGACGCCAAAAGAGCGTTCGTTGCAGCTCCGGCAGGAGCTTTACCCCCAGTTTTCTGCCATGATTCAGGAGATTGAAGCGCATTTTGGCAGCATCGAGTGTAGAGACTTAACCCGCAACTATGAAGATTTTGATGGAGCGCCCCGTCGCCGCGGCTGTATGGAAATCATAGCCTATTGCGCGGCATTGGTTGCCCGTTATGGAGAGACGAATGAAAACTGCCAGGCATAGTGCTGGCAGTTTTTTTGTTGTTTGCCAAAAAGGGAAAGGAAAATAAAAGGCAAACACGTTATGGGAAACAGGAAAAAGAAGGAAAAACTTGCGGCTTTCATATTTTGTCTAAAAGTAGGAAGTATAATGGAGAAAGATATCCATAGTATGTGGTGGAAAGAGAGGGCAGAGATACATAATGATTGGTGAACGTTTAGCCGAATTAAGAAAGGACCATGGGCTAACCCAAGAGGGATTGGCAAAGGTCTTGGGCATTTCAAAACACACCATTGCCTCCTACGAACAAAACAAGAGCGCCCCTGATGATGCGACGAAAGTTCGCATCGCAAAGCAGTTTAACCGCTCCCTGGACTACCTCTTAGGTGCAACCGATTTGGAAATCGCCTTAGTACGCAAAGAGTCGGTAGAACTTCCGGTGGGCTTCCCCCAGGAACTGATTGCAGAGGTGGAACGGCATATTACCTTGCTACATGAAAGTCACCTCCACCGACAAAGCAAAAAAAGTCCGGCTGTCACGAAACGGTGACAGCCGGAACTTCTTTTTCTGATAGAGTTTCTGCCCGTACCCAGCGCACCCGTCCCCCGGCCATCTCTTCTATTTGGAAGAGAATGCCTTGGTAGCGCAACCGGGGGGTCTCAGATTTTAGGGGAATGTAGTTCAAAAGGGAGATCAGAAAGCTGCTTAACGTCCCGGAGTACTTGCCGGAAAGGCCCAGAGACTTGGCCACCAAGTCCATATCCACCAGGCCGTCAATGCGGTAAACGCCGGGGGAGATTTCCGTTAGGCCTGCATTTGCCTGGTCAAGGCTCATGTCGCCTACAAGCTCTTCCAGAATATTCATTAGGGAAATAATGCCTGCCGTGCCCCCGTATTCATCCACCACAACGGCAATGCGCTCGTGGCTGCGTTTCATTTCACCAAACAGATCCACCAGCATTTTGTGAGACGAGACAAAGAGGGGAGGACGCATCAAATCCCTGATTTTTGGCATAGGGACATTGGAGGAGCCAAAGTCATAGTGTGAGACAATATCCTTGGTGTAGACCATGCCAACAATATGATCGATCGTGCCGTCAACCACGGGAAATTTATTGTAGCCGGTGCGGGACATGGTGGACACAACCAGGGGAAGATCCCCATCCACCGGCAGGGAGACCAGCTCGGTGCGATGTGTCATGGCATCCTTTACCTGCAAATCGGTGAAGGCAAAGAGGTTTTGCGCCAGCTCAACTTCCAGATCTTCGATTTTACCCTGCTGCAGGCCCGCATGCATGAGGAGAAGGATGTCCTCTTCCGTCACGTCCTCTCCCTGCTTAGGGTCAACACCTAAAAGGCGTAACACCCCGTTGGTTGTCACAGAGAGTAGAGCAACCAGGGGTTTTGTCACTTTCGAGAGCAGGTGAATTGGGCCGACCACCCGACGGGCGGTGGCCTCTGCCTTGGCCATGGCAATGCGTTTGGGTACCAACTCCCCAAAGACCAGCATGAAAAAGGTCATGAGTAGGGTGACAAGGAAGGTGACCCCTGCCCTTAGTGCATAGAGGGCCACACCGGAAAGGCCCTGGTCCGCAGCGAACAGAATCAGCGGGGCTGCCAAACTGTCGGCGGCAAAGGCGCCAGAAAGGAGACCGGCCAAGGTAATGCCGATCTGCACGGTGGAGAGAAAGTTGGTGGGACTCTGCTTCATCTTTAGAAGGAGGGCGGCTTTCTTGTCGCCCTCCTTCGCCTGCGCCTTTAGCTTGTGTTCCGATAGGCCCATCATGGCCAGCTCCGCAGAGGCTAGGGTGCCGTTGATAAAGATAAGAACCACAGTGATCAATAAGGCGACGCCAACACTGCCCTGGGCCAAAACAACCACCCCGCTTAAAAACTTGTCTAAATTTGAATCAATTGCGTGAGTAAATATCATTATACCCAACAAAGAGGCGGGGCGCAAGGTCAGGAGATAGGGCCTGCGAGAATGGCGGAAAACTTTCCGTAGAAATTTATAGAAGCTTCTTAGCCTTCGTGCCTTTGAAGCCGATATACTAATATCGGATGGATTTTGAAAAGGATTTCCAAGGAGTTCGGCGAAACTTACGTGAAGGCAAGGAGAATGTTATCATGAAATGGACGAGGAGGCTGCTGTCACTGCTTCTTTCAGCGGTGTTTATTCTAAGCTTTTTTGCGCCGGCAGGTGCATGGGCGGCGGCAACACCCAAGGATATACAAGGGCACTGGGCCCAGTCCTACATTGCAAAGGCCATAGAGCGGGGCTACATCAATGGCTATAAAGACGGAACCTTTCGCCCCAATGCGGCCATCACCCGGGCTGAGTTTTGTAAAATGATCAACAGTGCCCTAGGGATTACCCAGAGTGAGTCGGTTTCCTTTTCCGACGTTTCCTCCAAGGCCTGGTATCGGGCGGAGGTGGGCCGTGCTTTGGCCGCCGGCTATATCAGCGGCTATACGGATAACACCTTCCGTGCCGATAACAACATTTCCCGGCAGGAGGCAGCCCTGGTTCTCTCCCGCATTGTCACCCCTCCTTCCCAGCTAAAGGATATGGGTGGGTTGAACGACCAGCACAGTGTGGATGCCTGGGCACTGGATGGGGTGAAAACCGTCTACACCAAGGGCTATATGACAGGGGATAAAAAACAAAACTTTAACCCCATGGGCAACCTGACCCGAGGCGAGGCAGTCAAAACCGTTGAGGCAATCTTAGGCAGTGAGAACATTGTAAAGTCAGACCTGCGGGTTTCCACTGGAGGTACGTATAACGATACCCTCTATGTGGGCAATGTGCATGTTTCGGCCGACGTGGGGGCCAACGATACCGTTACCCTGACAAACTGCCGGGTTTTGGGCAGCACCACGTTGAGCGGGGGGAAGAGCCTTATTTTAAATCACACAGGGCTTACGTCCCTGGTGGTGGACAACAGCAGCAATAAGGTTGAGGTGCGCAGCAGTGGCTATTCCAGAATAGGCAGTAGCCTGCTTACCCAGGGCGCAAGCCTCGTGGAGAGCGGCCTTTCTGGCGAGGGTTTTCTGAATGTTTCCCTTTCGGGGTCAAAGCTTTCGGGGACAGAGGTCAACCTTAACGGCAACTTTGAGACGGTTCGGATGGAAAACCGTGGAAAGCTCAAGCTTGCGTCCGGCAGCATCGCAAAGCTCTATGTGGAGACAGGGGCCACAGGCAGCCGGATTGATTTGTCCAGCGGCAGCCATGTGAAGTGGATGGAGGCAAACGCCTCCTGTGATTTTGTTGGCAAGGGCAGAATCTATGAAGCGGTGCTCAATAGCCGTAGCGTAACCTTTGAGACCCAACCCGATGCCGTGTTGGGTCAGGGTAGCCTTGTGCCCACCGTCTCCCCACGGGACGGCAGCACCAACGTCTCTGTAAACAGTAACATCACTCTGGAATTTGACGAGGCCGTGTATGCAGCGGACGGAAAAACCCTGAGTGGCAGCAAAATCCGCAGTGATGTGATTGAACTGCGCAGTGGCAGTGAGAACGGGACAACCGTACCCTTCACCGCCAGTATTGCAAGCTCGAACCGGCTGATCACCATTCGGCCCGACAGTGACCTGAAAAAAGATACCACGTACTACATTGTTCTCTTAGGAAATAGCCTGCGTAACAATGGAAAGGTCTACAATACCCGTCAGGTCTTTAAATTTTCTACCGTAGGGCTCATGGTGCCCGTCACCTATCCGGTGGATGGCAGCGAGAATCTGCCGGTGGGGACCCAGGTGAGCATTCGCTTTAGCGAGCCCATTACCCGGGGCGATACCTATGCAGCTGTGGATGCAAACTATCTTAAGGAAGTGCTGTCCTTCCGTCAGGGTAGCAGCAATGGTCCCGAAGTGGAATATACACCCAAGATAGAGGGGGATAAGCGCACCATCGTCCTGGCGCCCAAGGAGAGCTTGACCCTTGGCACTCGCTACTATGTACAGCTTCGAGCTGGGGCAATTGCCAATGAGAGCAAGAATCTAAACTCCCTTATTTCCTTCACCTTCCAAACGGCGGGCAGCTCCGTTCTGGTCCCCGTGTTGGATCCCCCCTCCGGCACCAGAGGCCTTAGCCCCACCCCCATGATTAAGCTCAGCTTTGATACTCCCCTCTTTACCGGAGACGGCAGCACGGCCATTACCACGGACTATTTGGAGAATGAGGCCTTTTCTCTCCGGCGAGGCAGCAGCACAGGAACAAAGGAGAGTTTTCTCGCCTCCATTGATTCCACCCGTAAAGTCATCACCATCGAGTCCGATGGAGAGCTGCGGGAGAATACGGACTACTATCTGGTCTTAGAGCGCAATGCCTTTGGGGACGCCAGTGCCTCCAACCGAAAGACCAACGCAAAAATGGTCTTTAGCTTTACCACAGGCAAAGCCAATGAGATGCAAAGTTTAGTTACCTCCGTCAGTCCCTCCAATGATAAATCCGATGTGCCCATCAACAGTAAGATTGTGGTTCGGTTTAACGGAGAGTTAAAAACAGCGGACAATGCAGCGCTTTCCCCGGCGTACCTGCAGAGTAGCGTCATTGAGTTGCGGCGGGGCGGCAGCAGCGGCACCCTGGTCAGCGAGTATACCGTTGCCATGAGCACAGGAAAGGACCAGGCAATTTTGACCCTCAAGACGGGGACAAACTTGGAGAAAAACACCCGCTACTATGTTGTGGTACGGGCCAATACGCTTCAGAACAATGACGGGGTGAAGAACAGCCGCTTTACCAGCTCCTTTGTCACCGGCTCCCAACTGGCCCTGACCGCCTCCATGTCTCCGGCCAATGGCTCCACCGATGCCAATACGAATACCAATATTGAGCTGCGCTTTAATGAGACGCTCTACCAGAAGGATGGCGTACTCCAACTGCGCAACAATGAGGAGTCTCGCACCTATGTAAAAAATAACGTAATTAAACTAATGGAGAATGGGCAGGCCATTACCTTTGATGTCAATGTGGAGAGCACCCGCATCACCATTCTTCCCACCAAGGCCCTCTCCGTAGGCAAGACCTATACCGTTACCATTACAAAGGATAGCCTCTCTACCTTTGACGGGGTGAAGAACGATTTGCAAACCTATAGTTTTGCAGTGGGCAGCGGCTTAAAATTAGACCTTTCCCCGGCAGATGGCAGCACAGGGGTTGACCGGAATACAGGCATTTACCTGCGCTTTGATGACAGCCTAACCATACCCAACCCAGATAACGCAGGCAACGGCAGTGTGGTGTTGGATTTGAACAACAGCAAGCATGTGGACTATGTGAAGCAGGTAGTCACCTTTGATGGCGGCAATGTGCGTCTATCCACCAGCAATGCAGGCAAAACATTGGTGCTCACGCCGGAAACGAAGTTGCAGGGGAATAAGAAATACACCGTTACGGTGGCAGCCGGAGCGTTTATGGGGGCCAGAGGCGGTACCAATCTTTCTAGCAAGGCAAGCTTTACCACCACCGATATCCTGGATGTGGGCTGCACACCTCGAGATGGTAGCACAGAGGTTGCCCATAACAGCAAAATTACCCTGTCCTTCGATGATGTGATGCAGAGCAATATTACGGGGATTTCCGATGTGCAGGCGGCCGTGGCTGCTGCAGTTGAGATTACCTATCCCGGTGGTACCGTGCCCTATACCATCAGTCCCAACACCAGCGGGGATAAGAGCTTTACCATTTCCCCGGAAGAAGCCTTAAAGCCCAACACAACCTATACCGTAACCCTGAAGGCCGGACTGCTGAAAAACAGCGATGGGCTGACGAATCCGGCCCGAAGCTTCCGCTTTACCACAGCTCCGGCGCCTTCCTCGGACAAGAGCCTAAAAGCAGATAGTCTGAAAGTGGATGGGGTTTCGGCCACTCTTGCCAGTGGAACCAGCTATACGGTAAGTGCCCTGCCGGATACGGAAATCACCGTGACGGCGGCAGCCAACGATACAAAGGCTATGGTAGCCATGAGTGGAGCTGGCCTGGACAGCAGCACAGGCAAACTTACCACGCCAGCTAGTGGCACGGTGGAGATTACTATTACGGTTACCGCTGAAGATGGTACAAAGCAAGACTATATCCTGACTATAACCATTATAGCGGGAACCCCCTAAAGCAGAGATTCCCTGACCGATCACAACCCAGTGGCCGGTCGGGGATCTTTCCATTACCGGCAGGAAGAGGAAGGGAAAATTTGTAAAAATTTAGCACACAAAGATATTGACGGCAGAAACACCCTACGGTATGATAGGATCAATGCTTTAAATTGGAAGAGAAAGGATGTGGCTGAGTGACACAAACAAACCATGCAGACGCCACAAGCCAAAGACAAATTTTTATGGGTCAAGTACCCGAAGTGTACAAGCAGCGGTTCAAAGAGAGTAAGATCGAGACGAACCTTTCGCGCATGCGCATTGTTGCTATTTTTATTATTGTGGTTCAGGTGATCCTAAACCTGATTAATATAGTAAGGCCCAGCACTGGTAACAGTGAAGGGGTTATGAAGTTTGTCGTTTTGTCTCTTATCACGCTGTTATTGGGGATTGCGTTCCTAATCATTAGCATCTTAATGAAGAGAGGCCGGCTTAAAAACATGCGCTTGCGGCAGTGTTTGCCCTTTGTGCTTCTCTATAGCTATACAGGGATTCAGATGACCTTCTTTGCCTTTAATGTATTGGAGGCCAACACGGGGAACAATAGCTTCGTCATTGCTCTTTTGGTTATGGGCCTGTTTGTCATCATGCACCCAATTCAGAGCTTTCTGAGTTTGCTGGCTCTCTTTGTTTTGAACTTTAGCATCATGTACATGTTTCGAGACGTGAGCACCATGTGGGATACGGTTATGGTTACCGATGTCTGGGCAAATACCATTATTATTACGGCCTTGGTGATTTACATCTCTTGGATGTTTTTCGAAATGTATGTGAAGAACTTTCTGAGCAAGGTGCGGTTGGAGGGCTCGAACCAGCAGCTGGAGGAGATGGCCCAGACCGACAGCCTAACCGAGCTTTTGAACCGTCGTGGCTTTTTTAAGACCGTGGATCGCCAGTGGGAAGAGTATGTGGCCGGGAATAAATTGGTAGCGGTCTGTATGCTGGATATTGACCGCTTTAAGCGTTTTAATGACCAATATGGTCATGTAATGGGGGACCAGTGCCTGCGTATGGTGGCAGACTGCCTGGGCAGAAAGCTGAAAGAAGTGGACGGAGGCGTTATCTGTCGCTACGGAGGAGAGGAGTTTTTGGCGTTGTACCGGGTGGAGGACGGGGCCCATGCCCTTGCCATCGCCCAAGATATTTGCCGGGCCGTGGGCCAGGAGCAGCTGCCCTTTCCTCAGGAGAATCGGACACTGTCCATCACCATTAGTGGAGGACTGGCCTATGGTGGGCAGAATTCAAACTGTGACATCCTTATTAAGCATGCCGATGATGCCCTCTATCGGGCCAAGGCGAATGGACGCAATCAGGTCTGTGTCAGCGATCACAGCCTGCGAGAATACAAGGAAAGGGCTCCCATCCGTTGACCCCGGAAGGGAGTCCTTCTGTCGAAATACTCCCTAAAAAGCAAGGGATTTCGACTGTTCACAGGGGTGCTTTTATGGTAAGATAAGGCATTGAAGAAAGCGTTGAAGAAAACAGTTGAAACAATTCTTTTCCCGTAAGGGAGATTGGAGCTTACTATGCAGTATGATTTTTCATTTCAAAATCCCACCCGTATTCACTTTGGGCGCAGTGCACTCTCTCACCTGGAACCAGAGCTAAAGGCCTTTGGTCCTCGGGTCATGCTGGTGCTGGGAACCGGCTCAGTCCGCCGCACGGGTCTTTATGATAAGGTGATAGAGCACGTAAGGAAGGCAGGAAAAGAGGTGGTGGAGCTTTGGGGTGTTACATCAAATCCCACCGCAGCAAAGGTTTATGAGGGCCTTGCACTGGCAAAAAGCTTTTCTCCAGACTTGATTTTGGCCGTTGGTGGCGGCTCGGTAATTGACTGCGCCAAAGCCATTGCCTGCGGAGCCTTAACAGAGAAGGACTTCTGGCAGACATTTTACATGGATGGAGAGGTGGCCCAGAAGGCCCTGCCCCTGGGCGTTGTTCTCACCATGGTGGGTACCGGTTCGGAGATGAACGGCAACTCGGTGATTACCAATGAGGAGAGCAAGCTGAAGAATGCCACCTGGAGCGGGGCACTTTACCCCGTTTTCTCCCTGCTGGACCCGGAACTGACCTATACTGTACCCAAGGATCAGATGGTGAGCGGCATTTGCGACATTTTGATCCACATTTTAGAGACCTATATGAGTCCTTCGGATCAGGAAAATCTTTCCGATGATCTGGCAGAGGCCATTATGAAAAACGTCATTCGGGCAGCGAGAATGGCAGTAAAGAACCCTGAGGACTACACGGCCCGCAGTAACCTCATGTGGGGCGCAACCCTGGGTCTCAACGGCCTGCTCTCCCCTTCGAAAAACGGGGACTGGATGGTCCATCAAATTGAGCATCAAATTGGCGCCTATACCGCCTGCCCCCATGGCTTGGGTCTTGCGGCCATCGCCGCCTCCTACTACAGAAGGATTCTGCCCGAAGCGGTAGAGCGGTTTAAGCGCTTTGCCCTTCAGGTTTGGGATATTGACCCCCGAGGAAAAGAGGATTTGACCATTGCCCAAGAGGGTGTTTCTGCCTTGGAGAGCTTTTTCCGGGAGATTGGTGCCACCACCCGTCTTGGTCAACTGGGCCTATCGGAAGCGTCTCCCCTGGATGAGATGGCAGATACGGTGACCATTCTTACCAACGGCTACCACGAGTGGACCCACTTGGAGATCCGTGCCCTACTGCGGGAAAGTCTATAATCGTCCCTTGCGGTCGTTTGCTTTTGTAAAAAGAGCAGCCTGATTGGTTTCAGGCTGCTCTTTTTTTTGAAAAATCGAACAAAGAGTTCATTGCAGTCTTGACAATAAAAAAAAAATCGGCGTATGATAGCAAACCAGAGAGCAAGCTGTTCGGTTTCGAACAATACGAAGTCGAACAAAAGAAGAAGGAGTGAGAGGGTGGAGCAGCTACTCATTCGGCATATCATTAAAACCGGAAACATGGCTCGACGTTGCATTGATAGACAAGCCCAGTCCGCTGGGATAGACTTTTCAGGCGGGCATATGGGGCTATTTGGCTATTTGGCGCAAAACCAGGGGGGAGAGGTATATCAAAAGGATTTGGAGCAGTCCTTTGCCTTAGCCCGCTCAACCGTATCGGGCATCCTGCGCAACATGGAGGAAGCGGGCTTGGTGCGACGGGAAGCGGTAGCGGGGGATGCCCGCCTAAAGCGAGTGGTCCTCACTCAAAAGGCCCATGAACTCCATAGCTGGGTGGAAGAGGAAGTGGGAGCGCTGGAGACCAGGGTTTCCCAGGCCTTCAGTCCAGCGGAAAAGCTGCAGTTTTTAGACTTTCTGGAACGTGCAGCAAATCATTTGCATCCTTACACCGATTGCCACAGCGGGAGCCATAGGCCCCAAGAGGCAAGGGGGGGAAGGATAGAAGGAGGAAAGGATGATTAAAACCCTTGCCGGATCGATCCGGCAATACAAAACCCCGTCAATCTTAACCGTATGCCTTATGGTTGTCGAGGTGTTTTTAGAAATTTTGATTCCACTGATTATGGGGAATCTGATCGATTTTGGTATTATGCCTGGCGCAATGGGCCAGGTGCTGAAGTATGGCGTCATCTTACTGGCGTTTGCCCTGATACAGCTGACTATGGGGGTGCTATCAGCCCGGTTCTCTGCCAAGGCAGGGGCGGGATTTGCCGCCAATTTGCGCCAGGACATGTATGAGCGGGTGCAGAGTTTTTCCTTTCAGAACATTGATAAGTTTTCAACGGCATCCATTGTTACCCGTCTGACCACCGATGTGACCAATGTGCAAATGGCTTATCAGATGGGGCTGCGCATGGCCATCCGCTCCCCTATTTTGCTGGTGCTTGCCGTGGTCTTTTCCTACCGCATCCATCCGGGCATTGCCAGTGTTTTCTTTGTGGCAATCCCTCTCTTGGGGGGCAGCCTCTTCATTCTTGTGCGCATTGTGCAGCCCTTGTATAAGAAGGTGTTCAAGACGTATGATACGCTCAACAATGTTGTGCAGGAAAACGTGCGGGGCATTCGTGTGGTCAAGAGCTTTAACCGGGAAGACTATGAGATTCAAAAGTTTGGCACCATTTCCCAGAGTATTTTCAAGACCTTTTCCAGGGCAGACCGGACCATTACCCTGGTCTTTCCCCTGATGAATGCCTGTGCCTTTGGTTGCATGGTGGCAATCTCCTGGCTGGGTGCAAAGGAGATTGTAGCCAGTGGGAACAATCCGGCGCTGGGACTAACCACGGGACAACTGACGGCACTGTTCTCCTACGGTATGCAGATTCTCATGAGCCTGATGATGCTGGCTATGATTTTTGCTATGCTCACCATGTCCCAGGCCTCTGCCGAGCGCATGGCAGAACTGCTGAAGGAAGAGCCCAGCATTCAAAATCCGGAACACCCTGTTACAGAAGTGGCAGATGGCAGCATTTCCTTTCAAAACGTGGCCTTTGCGTATAACCTTGGGGAAGGGAAAGAGGTGCTGCGAGAGATTAATCTAGATATTCTCCCAGGGCAGACCGTGGGTATTTTGGGTGGAACCGGTGCGTCCAAAACCTCCCTGGTCCAGTTGATTCCCCGCCTGTATGATGTGACGGCAGGTGCCGTGCTGGTAGGGGGACGGAACGTGCGGGAGTACGACCTGGAAACCTTGCGCCAGGAAGTGGCCATGGTGCTGCAAAAGAACGAACTGTTTTCCGGGACCATAGCAGAAAACCTGCGCTGGGGCAATGAGCAGGCCAGCCAGGAAGAGCTGGAAGAGGCCTGCCGCTTAGCCTGCGCCCATGGATTCATTGAGGAAATGCCGGACAAGTATGAAACCTACATTGAACAGGGTGGCACCAACGTTTCCGGCGGGCAGAAGCAGCGCCTGTGCATCGCTCGGGCCCTTCTGAAAAAGCCGAAAGTGCTGATTTTGGATGACTCTACCTCGGCGGTGGACACCAAGACAGATCAAAGCATTCAGCAGGCCTTCCGGCAGTTCATTCCTGAAACAACCAAACTGATTATTGCCCAGCGGGTCTCCTCGGTGAGCCATGCCGATGCGATTGTTGTCTTGGAGAATGGCCTAGTTGCCGGGGTTGGCACCCATGAAGAACTGTTACAGAGCAATGCCATTTACCGAGAAGTCTATGAGTCCCAGCAGAAGGGGGGTGGCCTGGATGAGTAAGAAGGAAGAAACCGTGAAAATGCCTGGTTCCGGCCATGGAGCAAGGGGTGCAGGCAGGAAAAAGCAGCCGGTGAATCCTGCAACGGCCAAGCGGCTGCTGGGCTACTTTGGAAAATACAAGGGCACGATGGTTTTGATTATTTTTGCAATTCTAGTCAGCTCCTTTGTGTCGGTTGTCTCCTCTGTCTTTTTGCAGCGGCTCATTGACGGGTATATTATGCCCCTGCTTCAGATGGCCCACCCCATCTTCACCCCTTTGATTCGGGCCCTTAGCATCCTAACGGTGATTTACGTGATTGGTGCACTCTCCTCCTTTTGTTACAACTGGCTTATGGTCAAG
>JBHAQX010000081.1:0-3225 GCA_041830595.1 Evtepia sp. | reverse complement strand
TTTTGAAATTTGTAACCGTATTATTCGCCAGAATCCTTGCTCTTTGTACTATCTCCAGAAAGGATGTTACTCAAAAAATCCAAAAGATGATCAGGAGTGGCGCCATCTTGGGCAGACTCTCGATTGGTACGCATGGCAGTACGCAACTCCTCCCGAAGAATGGGGGTTGCTCGCGGAGCGTCGATGGCTAACCGGACCCGCCCGGCCTCCACAGAGACAACAGTCACTTGTATATCATCCCCGATGAACAACGATTCTCCCGCTTTGCGTTGCAGAATCAGCATGTGCCACCAGCCTCTCTCGTCTGAAACTCAGATAGACGATGGCGCATTCCATAGTCGCCAGATTCTAAGATCACTTGAAAAGCAGTTCTCGTTTCATCGTTAATGACAACAGGGCATTTGAGATTGACGGTACTCTCGCTCACCGGCTCGCGTACAGCACATAAAACATAGTAACATAGGTCTTGGCTCGTTTTGACATGCATATACGTTAGCTCATCCTCTTGAAGCTTTGGGGCGTAGCTAGGGCTTAGCAAAAAGGGGTTCATCACGACAAAGGCAAGACGAGGTGTTTTAACACTTTGCAGACAGAGGAGATTCGAGTCGCTACTTCCGAACGGTAGAAGTAAAAACTGAGTTTCATCCTCAAAGCCAAATAGGCCGCCGGGAAAGCGAAGAACATCGTCCTCTGTACATTGAATTTCTCCAAAGTATTTCGTATCAAGTTTCAAGAGATTACCTCCGGTAAGCTAGGCCTGTAAATCAATAGGTTCATAATTGGGATTGGCAGAAGCGGGAACGTAGATGGGGCCGCCCACATACTTAATCAAAATCTCTGGTCGCTGGGTAACCGTCAACTGAATATCGCCGGGAGTAAACTCAAAAGAGCCTTTGTTAATGCGCCAGTCAAAGTTCAGCTTATCCATCTCATAGCGAATATTCAGCTCACCTTTTTCCCAGGAAATCTCGGGGCCAACCTCAGGTAAAAACTGAATTCCTACGTTTGGCTTGTGGTCCTTCCACATAGCGTCAGCGGCAAAACGGGTGATTAATTCTTCTCCAATCTGGGCCTTTAATAAAAGTTTGCCCTGTTGAGCATAGGTTGCGGTGGCTTCATAGCCAGCCTCTCGGCCTTTTGTTGCATTTTGTTTTACACTGAGGGTAGGGGTGGGGGAAAGAGAGTTTCGAGCATCAAAGGTATCTATATTCACTTTGATAGGGCGGCTTTTGATACTTAACCCACCTTTGTCACGGGTCATTTCCATTTCAGCTGTGCCGCGAACATGCTCAAACTTTGCTCTTGTTGTTTTGAGTTCAATTTCGATGGGGACAGTTGTAATTTCAATCAGAGGGTACATAGTGCCTCAATGCTCCCTTCTCCGTAAGAAATATAATGGTGGAACTATTTTAGCGCATAAAGTCAATCAAAGATTGTCCGATAATGTCGGTGCCTACTTTTAGTGCAGCATTATAGCAGTATTGCGCCCAGGAATAATCGGTGATGGCATCCGCCAGTTCTACCTGCTCTAATCCCAAAATGCGCTCGTTGAGGCTGTAGGCATCATCTGTAAGGCGATCTTTATTGGTTTCCAAATAGCTGGCTTTGCCATCCAGGTCCGTCCAGGCGTTGGTAATAGAGGCGAGTGCATTCTCTAGCTTCTTGGCCAAACGAGGAGCGTTGGCCTCATCCGCTTTGGTGGCATAGTTTCCTGTATCTTTATCTGTTCGTCTCAAAATGTTAGAGATTTCTTTCATCAAAGAAACGGCATTTTTGGGATCCCCATCTTTATCATAGCCAAATCCCCCCAGAAAATCCAAGCCGCATAGTGCGGAGTTAAAGGCAGTGGCGGCGTTGATTTCACCATCACTGTGCTCCGAGAGACCAGCACCGACATCAATATAGACAGTCTCGTAGCTCATGTCCACCAGCTTTGCATAGTCGGGGTATGCCTGATAGTAAAGATCCCAATCGCTACCAGTGACGACATCCTTGGAAGGGGGAGCCACACCGTCAGGGGGTGGGGCGGAGGGTAGGCCGGCATCCACAGAAATGCCACGGTAGAGCAGGCCGCCGGTGTCACTCCAAGAAAAGGGGGTAGTCAAACCATCGTTGCCGGCAAAAATAAAAGAGGAGCCATACTGGGCATTGAGGGTTTGCACAATGGATTTTGCTGTGCTGGAGAGTGTTTCGGCTAGGGGTTGCCGTCCGGAACCAGTGGGGTCATTTAAAGCTCGCAGGGTGGCATCTTTTGCGGCAGTTTCCACAGCGCCTTTGACAGAGCCGACCGCAGTCCAGGCAGTTTGGAAACGATTGACCAAGGTAGAGGTATTGCTGAGCTGGTCGTTCACGGCAGAAAACTGGCGGCGCAACTTAAAAGAGAGGGTTGCGCCGGCAGGGTCTTCTGCATAGCTATTAAAGTTACGTTGAGTTAAAACCTTTTCTCGTGTCTTATTCAACGTATTGGTATTGCGCATTAGGTCGGACTTATAGGTGCGCAGTGTTCCATTTGTGGTTACTCGAGTAAGCATAGTGCGCCTCCCTTATCTACCGACAATGCCGGTGTTATTGATGAGTCTTTCCAAGGCCTCATCGATGGTGGTCATCAGACGGCAGGCTGCGGAAAAGGATTTTTGATACTGCATGAGGCTGGTGGTCTCATCGTTGAGATCCACACCAGCCACACTATCTCGATTGGTGGCAAGCTCGTTGGCAGAAGCCACATAGTTGCTCAGCAGGGTAGAAGTGGTTTTCATATCATTGGCCAGAGTGCCGTTCATGTTGGAGAGCATCTCTTGAAAACTACCATTAAAGTAGACCGCATTACCATTAAAGGCAGTGCTGACCACGTCTTTGGCCTTATAGGGCTGCTTGCCCTGGAACTGTACTAGAATGTGTTCAATGTTTTTAGAGTCTGTATTGCCGGGGCGGGCGGGGTTTGTTGCACTCCAGTCACCGTTGCCCATCTGGAAGGAGTTCACGATACGAACAGCACCAGTGGCCCAGCTCTTTGAGATGGAGATGTTAGTGGCATTGATGCCGGTAATGTCATCACCCTTGCTGCTATTACTAAAGAGGGGGCCGCCCAGGCGAACACCATTGCCAGCTTGCACAATAGCCAGTTTAGCGGCATTGGCAGGGTCATCTAGATCAATGCTCTTTGGGATAGGAGCGGTTCCGTCCAAAATTTCCTGGCCCAAGTTGTTCACATAGTTGCCCTTTTCG
>JBHAQX010000080.1:0-15740 GCA_041830595.1 Evtepia sp. | reverse complement strand
TCCAGTGCATGGTATCTTCCATACTTTTTTTGCCGAAGCTCCTCGGTCGACCATCCAAAATGCTGGATTTTTGATGAAGTTCGACAAGTTTTGTGAGAGAAGATGTTGATGGGAAACCTGCCACAGTGCTGGAGCTTATCACTAAACTTGTAGGGAAAACTGGGCTGATACCGCAATAAGAACGTTCGGTGAGTGTTGTGGGCATTCCAGTAAGTATCGTCTCGATACTCTGATTCGTTCCACATATCATACAGTCTGAAGGAATAGGCATCGTATTCTTTGTCATTTAAAAGTTGCTTTTTCATTTCCCAGAAGCTGGGTTCAATTACTTCATCTGCGTCCAGATTCAGAATCCAATCTGGATTTGTTTTGATGGTTTCTTCCCACTGCTTCTTGCGCAGTGTGGACTCGTTTTGAAACATGGAGACTTCATTTTTAACAATATGAAGTGGTATGTTCTTAAAAATGCTTCTGCAATGATCGACAGTGCCATCTGTGCTATTGTCATCAATAATAACCGCTTCGTCAATATGGCCAACAAGGCTTTTCAATGTCTGTTCCAGTACAGCGCCTGCTTCGTTTTTTACACACATAGAAAGGGTTATTTTATTATCGGTTGCCTTATACGTTCTTTCAAAGTTGAACTCGGCTTGGCAATGATCAATATAATCCTGTACCCCCTCCAAATCTTCGTTCCTATAGATATGATAGGCAGGATAGTGCGTGTCTACAAAAAGATCAATCCCCAATACAACAGCTCGTATGCAAAAAAATCTGTCTTCTCCTTGGATAATTAAGTTTTTAATTGCTTTAAAATTCACACCTTTTTGTAAGGCGCTCTTAGAGATCAATGTGCAAGCACCCAAGCCCCCCACCTCATACGTACCGGGTACGCGTAGCTGGTTCAAAAAAACGTCTCGGTGAAAAACATGTTGAAACTCGTCAAGCTCGTCCTCTATGTTTCTAGGGTAGAAATCATAAGCATTGAAAAGCCAAGTGTTTGGAAGCGCAGGAGCTGCAGGTTGCCAGCTGCACCAAAAAACTTCGGAAACAATATCTTTTTTCAGCGACTTTAGATGGATCAGCAAGCTGGGGTGTAAAACCAAATCAGAATCAACGAAAAAAAGCGAGTCAAAATTACACTTTATTGCAAAATCAATAATTTTGTTTTTGTAGTTTGCAACTTTCAGGGTTAGGGCATCATTCCAATAATGTGTCTCATCATCACAAATATAGTCTTCTGTTTTCTCCCCTTGGACCAGAGTCACATGTTTGTTGTTACTGGCAAAGGTATTAAGCATCTGTGTAGACCTTACATCCGTATTGTCATCAATAAAAAAATAATGAATGGAACACATTTGTTGGTCGAGAGTCAGCAGAGAGGCCAAAAAGTATTCTAGGATTTGAGGGTTTTGCTTAATCGGACTTCCAATTAGTACTTTATTTTGATACATCCTGTAGCACCCCCTTATAAAATGAGAACACACTTCTCCCTTGCGGCAGTGGCAAAGAAAAAGTGTTGTTCCATTAGATTTCAGTACAGTATTTCGGAAAAGAAAGTAAACAGCTTATTTTTTCCCTTTTTTGATTGCTTTGTTTCCAGTTGGCTGTAATTTTTTCTCAACGGAGGAGCTTAACTCCGTGCTTATATCTACAGATTTGACTTTTACCTGCTTCTTCTTTTCTCTTTTTTTAGGATTTTTGTCGCCCATTATATACCTGCCTTTTTAATTTAGTGTGGCATCAGTGTGCTTCAATGCAAGCTTAACAGAGCACAAAGCACCGACACGCCCTAATGAAAATATATGTTCATTCTAGCATTTACTTAAGGTTTCTTTTTGAAACGCATAGTTCAAGATGGCTGGCTGAAAACATCTTAAGACTTTTTGGATTTTCTTCTTTTTGTTATTGATACCATATAGTGTATGCTGCCAGTTAAGGAAAAGCAACTTACGATATCCTTGATATGTCCGATTAACGAAATTGTTGGCAGGCGGAGGACTTCAAAATAGATACAAAAAGCCTTAAAAGTTCTTGACATACTTGAATTTGGACAATTGGAGCGTGATCTGATTAGTGAATGTCGAATATGATAGCTATTGAAAATATCACGCAACGCCTATTAATACAAATCGGTGACGGATGAACAGGCTGGCAGGAAGCAAAAGAGCGCAAGCAGAAGCCCCATAACAGAACGCCCCAGCACTCTCAATGAGTGCTGGGCAATGGCCTTTGTCAGTGACCAGATGTATAGTGGAAAGCGATTCCGCGTTTTGACGCTGATGCTCTTTGAAGCCGGGAATGCCTAGCACTGCATGTAGATAAGAGCATGACAGGCGAAGCAGTGGCCTCTGTGCTGGTCGGGCTAAGACACACCCGCGGCGTACCAAGCCGTATTAAAGTGGATAACGGACCGGAGTTTATTTCGAAATTTCTGGATGCGTGGGTATACTTCAATCAAGTTCAATTGGACTACTCAAGACCCGGCACACCAACCGACAATGCGTACATCGAATCGTTCAACGGAAGCTTTCGGGATGAGTGTCTGAATGGGAACTGGTTTCTGTCCGTTGAGGACGCCAGAGACAAGATTTCAGCTTGGAAAACCGACTACAATGAGCTAAGACCTCACTTGTCACTAACATACCTCACGCCAGCTGATTTTGCCCGAAACCACAAGCTTTTGACCGCTTCGAACCTCTGATTTTTAACCCTATCCCTGGTCCAATTATTGGGTGCACCTCATATCTGCTTTTTCCTAACGTTTAAACTATATACAGTATAGGGGGGACAGGCCAAAACAAACAATTTGCGAAAAGTAACTTAATTTTTTCTTTAGACTCTTAATCTTTCTATGAAATCTGTCGATATCCCGTATGAGAGACAATATTGTCCATTCCTTTTCCCTTAAAAACGTTTAGTGAAATATCAGGCAATGCAAAGCATTCCGCTAAGGTTTTATGCACTGGATGCACTGTAAGCTTATTTTCCACTCCATTGCAGCTTGCCATACGAGCTGAATTCTATGTTGTAGCGTATCTGCCGCGCTGTCCCCCCAGGATCCGGCAGTTGCTAGCCTATGGCTTCCTCCGGCGGGCCACCGCCGGAGAGCCAGATGCTCAATTGCCTCAAGTTGGTTTCATCTTCTCCTAAAATGATTCCATTTTTTATGTTTTTCGACATTTTTTAGCCTCGAGTCATTGCAAAAGAGCATAAAATCGGGTATAGTGGATCTAGTAAATTTCTTTTTCAAAATACCTGTGGGCAATGTATTCTTTATCCCAGATCACATCTTTCCGTAGCAAAGCAGGGGGACCCTTTTAAAGGGTTTCCTGCTCATTTTTATTTCCCCCCAATCTAGATGAATCACAAAAAATTGAAGGAGTGCAGATACACTATGAGAGTATTGAGAAATTTGACTGTCCGCTTTAAATTGATACTGGGCTTTGCCGTTATGATCATTCTATCCTTAATTATTGGTGCTGTTGGAATTTTTGGCATGAACCAGATTGAAAAAGAGGATACGGCCCTTTATGTGCACAACACGCTTCCCCTGGGTTTTTTGGCGCAACTCAATGATAATATCGCTTCTCAACGTTCCGATTTGGTCGCCATTGCACTGTTCACTCAACTACGAGATTTCCAAGTTGTTCCAGAAATACAAGCTGAGTTGCATGAGACGGAAGCGGAGTTTGAAGAGATCCTCCTTGAATATAGATCTACCATTACGGCTGACTATCCCGA
This sequence comes from Evtepia sp., assembly GCA_041830595.1. GTDB lineage: Bacteria > Bacillota > Clostridia > Oscillospirales > Oscillospiraceae > Evtepia. The sequence continues at coordinate 11,996 of JBHAQX010000080.1, read as the reverse complement.
GGAGTTGGCTACCTATGAAAAGATCGAGAATTATTATCATCAAGATTTTGCTGCTGTCAAAACTAGACTTAATGAGGCTCTTGCTACTGGTGATATAGCTGCCATTAAAGAGGCCGCTTATGCTGCCGACGAGGCTGGTGACTACCTCTCCAGCCTCTATGCCAATTCGATTGATACCAACAGTGATTCTGCTGCTTTAAAGACGCTTGCAAACACGGCTCTTGCCAAAAAAATGGTTCTTGTGGTTATTGTCCTTTTGGTTGTAGCCGTCGCTCTCACTATCCTTCTTGCGTTTGCAATTGCCAACATCATCGCTCCCCCTCTGCGCCGGATTATGGCAATTGCGGATCAAGTTGCAACCGCTGGTAATTTGGAGTTTGCTCCTGAGATTATCTCTGAAATCAGAAAAGATACTCAATTCCAAGACGAAATTTCCGGCACAGCACGTGCTTTTATCAATATGATAGATAACCTAGTTGCCCAAGGGAGAATTTTGGAGCAGGTAGCGGCCGGCGACTTGACCGTTATGGTAAAGAAAGCTGGTCCCCAGGATACCTTGGGTAATGCCATTGAGTCTATGATTAACAACCTGAATAGTATGTTTGGTAGAGTGAACCTCTCCACAGAGCAGGTTACTGCAGGTTCCACCCAGATTGCCGATGGGTCCCAAGCCCTTAGTCAGGGCGCAACTGAGCAGGCTAGCGCTGTTGAGCAGCTTTCTGCCGCTATTTCCGAAGTACTCACCCAAACCCAGGCAAACACCAAGAGCGCACATCAGGGCCTAGAGGCCGTAACCGAAGCTTCACGTCTCATGGGCGATACCGTAGAATATATGCGTCAAATGCAGCAGGCTATGGGTGGCATTAGCTCCTCTTCTGAGGAAATTGCAAAGATCATTAAGGTAATTGATGATATTGCCTTTCAGACCAATATTTTGGCTCTTAATGCAGCAGTCGAAGCGGCCAGAGCAGGCCAACATGGTAAGGGATTTGCTGTCGTTGCCGATGAGGTGCGAAACCTGGCCTCTAAATCTGCGGAAGCCGCCAAGGAGACAGCTGTACTGATCCAGGATAGTCTCACCCATGTGAACCTTGGCCGGGACATCGTAGAAAAAACTAGTGAGAGCATTGATGGCGTTGCTGTCAGTGCCCAGCAGATACAGGGTATCATTACCGAGATCAATGCGGCTTCTCTTCAGCAGGAGAATGCAATTGTACAGATCAACACTGGTATCGAGCAGGTCTCCCAGGTGGTACAGACCAACAGTGCCACGGCGGAAGAGAGTGCGGCCTCCAGTGAAGAGCTCTCTGCACAGGCCCAGATGCTAAAGGGACTGGTCGCTCACTTTAAGCTAAGCGGCACCCCTGCTTCTCACAGCGTCGATATGCCAATGAATATGAATACAGATGGATATAGTGACAACTATTCCTCCAGCTATAGTAGCCCCTCTCCAAGTTATCCTTCTACCCCTAGCTATAGCAGCCCTGCCCCCAGCAACTATAGTGCGGCTGATCGCTACTCTTTCTCGGATGAAGGATTCTAAGTTCTGATACTAAATGGTTAACTACAAAAAATCCCTGGCTGGTGAGAAACACCGGCCAGGGATTTTTCTATAACGATAAGCAGTCACGACGTTATCCATTGCGAAAACGGGAGAGGAACTCTACCGTCTCCGGTTTTTTCGGTTGCATAAACAAGTCACCGGGTGCACCGGACTCCCAAATCACGCCATCCTTCATAAACACAATTTGGCTTGACACATCTCTGGCAAATGCCGTCTCATGGGTTACCACCAGCAAGGTGAGTCCCTCCTGGGCCAGTTGACGCATAACCGAAAGTACCTCACCCACCATCTGGGGATCTAGGGCTGAGGTTGGTTCATCAAACAGGAGAATCTCCGGTTCCATTGCCAAGGCCCTGGCAATGGCGACGCGCTGCTTTTGCCCCCCGGAAATCTGCCGGGGCTTTGCATTGATATAGGGAGCCATTCCCACCTTCTCTAAGTAAAGCTTAGCCCGCTCCGTCGCCTCTTTTTCGCTCTTGTGGAGCACCTTGCGTTGACCTATGATGCAGTTTTCCAACACGGTCATATTGCTAAACAGGTTAAAGCTCTGAAAGACCATACCCACCTTGCCCCGATAGGACGTGAGACTGAATCCCCGCCCTTGTATGTTCTTTCCATGAAAAAGAATCTCTCCCGATGTTGGCATCTCCAATAAATTGATGCAGCGCAGCAAGGTAGACTTTCCGCTTCCGGAGGCTCCAATGATGGAAATTACATCGCCCCGAGACACCGTAAAGTCAATGTCTTTGAGGACCTGATGTTTTCCAAATGTCTTCGACAGGTGATGGATTTCAAGAATTCTCTCACTCACTTCCATCGCCCCCTTCCTTATGCCGCTCATCAAAATTGCTGCCTTTGCCCGGGTAGCTATATAGCCCAGTCGTATGAGCCAGCGTATCGGTAGTAGCTAGATCGTAATTGTCGTTACCCTCCATCTTTCGCTCGAAGAGTCGCAGCAAACGGGAGAGTACAACGGTCATAATCAAGTACATGACCAAAACAATCACCGCAGCTTCAAAGTAGACATAGAGAGAACCTGCCACACTGCGATAGCGGAAGAACAACTCGGTGAATCCAATGACGGAAAGGACGCAAGTATCCTTCACATTGATAATAAGGTTGTTTCCGATCTGAGGGAGAATATTGCGCAGGGTCTGGGGCAGGATCACATGAACCATGGTCTGCACGTGGTTCATGCCAATGGCTTTGGCCCCCTCAGTCTGGCCTGGGTCGATGGACAGAATACCACCACGCACCGTCTCTGCCATATAGGCACCCGTGTTAATGGAAACTACCCAGAGTGCCGTCTCCCAAACGCCAAGCTGAATACCCAACACTTGAGGGGCCCCGTAAAAGAATACCATAGCCTGGAGCATCATGGGCGTGCCTCGAAAGAGCTCCACGTAGCCACGCAAAACAGCTTTGAGCGCACCAACTAATCCACGTATCGGCAGATTGTCTCTTTTTGACACAGGAATTGTCTGAAGTATGCCTACGACAAAACCAATCAGGCAGCCTGCCACTGTGCCAATTAGGGCAACAATCAAGGTACTGCCCGCACCCTCTAAAAAAGATGGACTATATTTGCCCAGAATATATAGGACTCTTTCCCAAAAGCCCAACTCACCAAGGGTTCTCTCCCCCAATAAGCCTGTTATTAGTGTTTCAAACGAAGTCCACATAGGCATGCCTCCTAACCTCATTAAACTGCCGCCGGAGAGTCGCCTCCGGCGGCAGTGGTTCCAATGCTAGCTTTACTGATTCAGGGGCTGCACTGCAATGGCCTCATCCATCATGGCCTTAAAATCATCGGCTGTGTAGTTTGCCAGTACGCTGTTGATTTTCTCCCGCAGTTCGCTGCCCTTTTTCATGGAGACGCCAATGTTGATTTCCTCATCGGAAACCTGGAAGGCACCCTCGCCTTCAAACTCCAGCATCGTTAGGCCGGCATTCGCAGCCACAGCAGCAAGGCCTGTAGGCTGGTCGGTGACAATGGCATCCACACGACCGGAGGTAAGAGCAACGATCATGGCAGGTGCTGTGTCCTGACCGGGGGTTGCATTCACCTTTGGAATCTGGGGCACACAAATGGTCTCCCAAATGGTGTTGAGCTGGGCCGTAACGGTAGCCCCGGTGAGATCAGCCACGCTCTTGGCATTGGCGTAAGGGCCATCTGCCTTGACGACCACAACAATAGCCGCATAATAATAGGGATCACTAAAATCGACCATCTCCAGACGATCGGCTGTGATGGACTGTCCGCAGATGCCCACATCTACGATACCAGACTGAATGGCGGGAACAATGCCATCCCAGTCCATTTTTACAATTTCTAAATCGTAGTCAAGAGCCTCTGCGATGATTTTGGCCATCATCACGTCATAGCCATAAGCATAGTCGGAGGTGCCCTTAATGGGTACGGCACCGTTCGCATCATTGGGCTGGGTCCAGTTGTATGGTGCGTAAGTACACTCCATAGCTACCCGAAGCACAGGCTTGCTCTCCCCTGCTCCTGCACCATCTTCAGGGTTTGGGGTAGGCTCTTCCGGCTTGGTCTTACAGGATGCCAACGCTGCAACCATCAGCAGTGCCAGTAGAATCGCCAAAACTCTTTTCATTGCAATAACCTCTTTCTTTTTCATCATTTTATCAATGAAAGCCACTAAGAAGCAGCCTACATTCCTTACAAGATTACAAAACACTTTGCTGATAATACCCCAATCAGCTTTCGCTTATTTCTCCGCCTCTTCCTGGCCGGTGAGCAGATCAATAATCCCGTTGTAAATCTGCTCAGGTGCTGCACGGAAGCGCTTGCCCAACTGTTCGGCCTGGTTTTCCGACACGGTGAGCAAATCCAAGGTCATGAGATTCCCTTTCTCATCATCCAGAGACAGGCGCAGGGTGTAGCTTCCATCTTCCTGGGGAAGAATCTGGGCACGCACCTGGGCATCTCTGCGTAAAACGGCATTGAGCTTTGCCAAGTTTTTATCACTTTTAAGCCGCACGGAGTAAGGTAAACTGCTCTCACAAATGCTGCCATTGCGCTTTCCCTTTTCGGTAATGACATACAGGCTCTCTTCCAAATCCACATGGCCCGATGTCACCAGTTCATCCAAGGCTTCTGCATAATCGAAATAATCGATGCCATCGTCACAGAGGGTAAGCTCTGTGAGCGCTGCAAAGTTAATGGGGGCAGCCGTCCTGGCTAAAAGATACAGCACAAGAAACTTTATATCAAGCTTGTCATGAATAAATCCAGGTCTGGCCATAGGCTCCCCTCCTTCCATTGGTTTATTATACCGAATATAAGCTCTTTGAACAAGTCTCAATTCACTTTAAAGTACCTGCGTCTGTTACAAATTTCTATACAACTCCATGAAAAACTTTTTTTCTACACATTTTTTACTTTAATAAGCTTTTTTTCTCCAAAAATATGGTATACTAATCTTTATACTTCTTTTTAAAAATACGAATTGAACCGCAATATTTACTTATGCGATCGCATTTCTAGTGCAACACTTTTACTAAGGGGGCTATTTGTGAACAAACAACTAAAAGAAAAAATTATGGAGGCACTGGGCTCTGTGCTTCCAGTTACTGGCATCGTCCTTTTGCTTAGTATGACGATTGTTCCCATGCCTACCGGTACCCTACTCTTATTTTTAGCCGGTGCTATTTTGTTGATTATCGGAATGGGTTTCTTCTCCCTTGGCGCCGATGTCTCCATGCTGCCAATGGGTAAGGGCATTGGTGTGGGACTAACAAAATCCAAGCGGATCTACTTCCCGCTCTTTGCCTGCCTGCTCATTGGTATCATGATTACAATTGCTGAGCCCGACTTGCAGGTTCTTGCCAACCAAGTAAACGCTATTCCCAACTACACCCTAATTTTATCGGTTGCTTTTGGTGTTGGCATTTTTCTTGCACTTTCCTTGCTGCGTATCGTTTTAAAGATTAGCCTTAACAAGCTTTTGATCGGCCTGTATGCCTTACTGTTTGTTGTCGCCTACTTTGCGCCTGACCACTACATTGCAGTAGCGTTTGACTCAGGCGGTGTAACAACAGGGCCCATTACGGTGCCTTTCATTATGGCCTTGGGCGTTGGCTTCTCGCAGCTTAGAAGTGACAAGGACTCTCAGGATGACAGCTTTGGTTTGATTGCCCTATGTAGCATCGGCCCAATCCTTTCCGTGCTCATCCTAAGCATGTTTTACAGCAATACCTCTGCCAACTATAGCGGGCAAATTATACCTAGTATCCAGTTTACACAAGATGTGGTTACACAGTTTACCCAGGCACTGCCCCACTATATGCAAGAGGTTATGATTGCCGTCTTTCCTATCTGTTTACTCTTTCTTGCTTTTCAGTTGGCAACACGCCGCTTTCGTGGCCAGTCTTTGCTTCGAATTTTGATCGGTGTTCTCTACACCTATATTGGTCTTGTTACCTTCCTAACCGGTGTGAATATCGGCTTTATGCCAGCGGGTAATTATATCGGAAGTGCCTTGGCAGGCTCTGTGTTTAAATACGCCTTGATTCCGGTGGGTATGGTTATTGGATATTACATCGTTGTGGCTGAACCGGCTGTACATGTGTTGGCAAAGCAAGTAGAAGATGTATCCAACGGTGCAGTGAGCCAAACCTTGCTGTTTCGCACCTTATCCATAAGCATGGCCTGTTCCGTAGGCCTTTCCATGATCCGGGTCCTGTTTGGTGTTCCTGTCCTGTACTTCCTAATGCCCGGCTACATCATTGCCTTAGCCTTAAGCTTTTTTGTTCCAAAACTCTATACTGCTATCGCCTTCGACTCCGGCGGAGTGGCCAGCGGCCCTATGACTGCTACCTTTCTGCTCCCCTTTGCTATGGGGGCCTGCAGCGCTTTGGGTGGAGACATTTTGATGGATGCCTTTGGTTTAGTTGCCATGGTAGCCATGACGCCTCTGATCGCCATTCAGGTTCTTGGTTTCATCTGCAGCAGGAAAAGTATTCCGGATACCTTGCCGATTCCCCAAAGTGCAGATGATATACTGGGTGAGCAGATGGTATATTACTACGAGGAGGTGCCAGAAGCGTGAATACTCCAGAGCCAATTAAGCTGCTCTTTTCGATTGTTGACCACGGACGTGGGAAACTAGTTAAGCGCTTTGCCGAGGATAACAATATCTATTTTAGCTGGCGACTCCATGGTGAAGGCACTGCAAGCTCGGATCTTCTTGATATGCTAGGCTTAGGCAGTGCAAAGAAAGACTTGATTTTAAGTCTAGTTCCAGCCCATCGGGTTCCTGTTGTCATCCAATCCATCAGCAACCTAATGAGCATGGGCAGCCCAGGGCGAGGCATTGCTTTTTCTGTCCCCTTAGCGGCACTCAATGCCTTAGCTGCCAGGGAAATTCATGATCTGACCGAACCAAAAAAAGGAAACAATCCGGTAAAAGGAGAGGATCTTGTGAGCTTTCGTTTGATTTTAGCTGTATACAATGCTGGCTTCACCGATGATGTCGTTGCCGCTGCTAGAGAGGCCGGCGCTACGGGTGGCACCATCATTCACTCTCGTGGCATTGCCAAAGATGAAGGCGAAACGTTTTTTGGTCTGACCATTCAGGACGAAAAAGAAGTGATTCTCATTCTTTCCCCCACAGAGTTGAGTAGTCCCATTATGGATGCCCTGAACAAACACTGCGGCCCCAATACCCCTGTGAAGGCCCTTGTGATGGCACTGCCTGTCAGCGATGTAGCCGGGCTTGGTTAGCTCTTCTTGCTTTTTCGAACATAAGTTTCATCACCCTGTTGATTTTTTCTTTCTGTAGTGCTAGAATGAATTTAGTTGCCAACACTGAAAGGAGATTTCACTATGGATAAGGTAATGGAATTTTTGGGTAAGCATAGCATCTGCACCATTGCTACCTGCAGCAATAATAAGCCTCGTTCTTCTACCATGGAGTATGTCATTGTAAACGGACATGTCCACTTTGCCACCAATGTAGACTCAATTAAGGCGAATAATCTGAAGCAGAACAATAAAATAAGCCTCACTGCCCATGGCTTGCCTCAATTTGTTGTGATTGATGGCACTGTGGTTCCGGCCACCGCCGATGAAATTGCTGCCTATACTCAGGTTTTGTTTGAGCGCCACCCAGAGAGGAAGGAGCTCATTGAACGTGGTATCATGGGAACGTTGGTCCACTACAAGCTGATTCCTGAGGTCGCTTATTTCAGTGACTCTTCCGCCGGTATGGCACCTCCCGAAATTATCAAGTTTTAATTGGCCCCTTACCCTTTCCTTTTTCTTTTTCTACTTGATCAAAAAAATGAGCACTGGCAATCGCCATGTGCTCATTTTTTATCTGCGTTCAAACCTTATTGGGCCGGATATATGCTATCTCTTTCTCATTTTCCTTTAAGCGTACTGCAGACCACTCCGGAGAAAGTGCCACCTGCGACACAGGATGGTAGCCCTTTGTCACTACAAAATCCCATAAGCTATCTCGATTAATATTCGGCTTGTTTTTCCCTTTTCCCTTAGGGTAGGATACCCAAAACAATCCCCCAGGTTTAAGTTTACTTGTTGCCTGAGAAAAATGCATCTCCAAATCTTCCTTACTGGATATAAAAAGATGAAGAAACTCTACCTGCTCTGTGGCGCCCCATAAAAGCAGCTCATCTGTGGGATACTCCGGCGGAGGGAATAACACACAGGCTATCATACCGGACTTCGTTTTCATTTTTTTGAAGATGGTAACATCCATAAGCTTTCCCTCTCCTTATCCCCCCAGCCAAAGACCACTAAATAATTGGCAATACCAGACCTTACCTCATGGGGTATGTATGTGGCTGAGCTCCCCGGTTTCTGGATCCATCAAAAACCCACCAATGCTCACATCGTTCGGCATAAGAGGGTGGTTCCTAATCAGTGTCACTGTTTTTTGTACGGACTCCTCCGGGCTACTAAAACCGGTAAGCCAGTTATGCACATCTACACCATAATAGTTCATAGTGTCAATGTCTTCTTGGCGAATTCCGCGTGCTAACACCTTATCAATAAAGGGCTCTGCTTCCAAATGTTCCATGCCACAGTCCTTATGACCGATGACAAGAATTTCTTCCACGCCCAGATCATAAATGGCTAGCAGTAGACTACGCATGACACTACCAAAGGGGGAGGTAATCACCGCCCCTGCATTTTTGATAATCTTGGCATCTCCGTTTTTCAGATTAAGGGCTGCAGGCAATAGTTCCGTTAACCGTGTATCCATGCAGGAGAGTATGACTATTTTCTTATCGGGCAATTTAGAGGTCTTATAGGCCTCATACTGTTTATTCTCCACAAACTTTTTATTAAATGCTAACATCTCTTGAATCTGGGACATAACTCACCTCTTGTTTTTTTGTCATTCTACCATAGTTTTTAACAATTTGCACTGTTTATTCCCATGATTCTACTCCCCTTCGAAAGGAAAAAGCCCACTATAATTCACAAAAGAGCAGCGGGACACAATGCCCCGCTGCTCTTCCTTCAACAATCTTCAAACTGAGGTTCACGCTTCTCCAGAAAAGCATCTACACCTTCTATTCTCTCTGTACTAAAGGAAGTTCGCTTTACACCTTCAAACTCAAGTTTCATCGCCTCTTCCATACTCTCGCCCTGGGCTTTATAGATGGCAGCCTTTACCTCTCGCAGGGCCAGAGGGGCTTTCGAAGCAATTTGCTTTGCCATTTCCAGTGCCTTCTCTTCCAGTTCCTCTCCTGGGTAAATTTCCTGAACCAAACCCAATTCGTAGGCCCGCTGGGCAGTAATTCGCTTGCCTGTAAAAATCAAATGCTTGGCTGTGCCTGGTCCAACGATTTTTGCCATGCGGGCCGTGCCTCCATAGCTGGGCATCATACCAAAGGTAGCCTCCGGCAGGGCCATGGAGGCCTCCTTCGCTGCAATTCGAATGTCGCAGCATAGGGCAAGCTCCAGACCGCCACCCAAGGCGTATCCATTGATGGCTGCAATCACAGGCACAGGGAATACCTCAACACTTGTGTACACACGGTGGACAAAGGCAATGTGATTTAAAAACTCGTTCTCATCAAAGGCCTGAAACTCGGCTAGATCCCCTCCTGCGGCAAAGGCACGTCCCGCTCCGATTAGGACAACGCAGCGCAGCCCCTTCTCGTTTTTTAAGGCTTCAAAGCAATCGCCCAAGGCCTTTAGACCCTGAATGGTAAGTACATTCAAGGGCGCATTTCGAATCTGCACCCTGGCGATCCCCTCTTCTACTCTACAAAAAATTAGGTCGTGATAGCTACGTTCCATTCGGGTCATCCTCCAATTTCTGTCTGTACTTTGCTTGCACAAATATAGTATCTCAATGCTAACTCATTTCCCTGTCAGCGTCAACTATTTCCTCTCGCAAGAATGCTCTGCTTTTTGCATCATCCTATTCTTACGCAAGGCTTTCTCTACTTTGAAGCTTATTTGAAACCGGATTGTTGTTGACGGACTAGCTACTTCCCTTTAATATATATTATAAGAACCATCAAAGGAGGTGCTATTGTGGCAAACATTGATTTTTCAGCTGTCACTCCACAAATTGAGGAATTGGCACAGTTGTGTAGTGCTCAAACAATTCCCAATGAGATGTACACCAAATGCCATGTGTTTCGTGGCTTGCGTGACCTAAACGGCAACGGCGTACGTGCAGGATTGAGTAATATATCGGAAATTACTGCAAAGAAAATGGTGGATGGCGTAGAGGTTCCCATGGATGGCGAGCTCTACTACCGTGGGATTCACATACGTGACTTAGTGGACGGTTTTCTAGCTGAAAACCGTTTTGGTTTTGAAGAGACAACCTATCTTCTGCTTTTTGGAAAGCTGCCAACGGCTCAGGAACTTCAGGACTTCAATACCTTATTGGGCAGCTATCGCTCCTTACCACCAAAGTTCACACGGGATATCATCATGAAGGCTCCCAGCCAAGATATGATGAACACCTTAAGCCGTAGTGTCCTGATGCTGTACTACTATGACCATCGCCCCGATGACATTAGTATTCCCAACATTTTGCGTCAGTGCCTAAAACTGATCGCCCAGTTCCCACTGCTTTCTATGTACGGCTATCATGCCTTTAATCACTATAACCATGACCAAAGTCTCATTATCCATCAGCCCAAACCAGAGCTTTCCACCGCCGAAAACATCCTCCATCTGTTGCGCCCGGACCAACAGTACACCCCCCTGGAGGCCAAGATCTTGGATTTGGCACTGGTGCTCCATGCAGAACATGGCGGAGGCAATAACTCCACCTTTACCATGCACGTGGTCTCCTCCACGGGCACCGACACCTATAGTGCTGTCGCTTCTGCTCTAGGTAGCCTCAAGGGTCCCAAACATGGTGGCGCAAACATTCGGGTATGCCAGATGATGGAGAACATAAAAGAACATGTGCCCGATTGGCACAATGAAGGAAAGCTGATTGACTATCTGCAAAAGATTCTTCACAAGGAGGCCTTTGACGGCAGTGGCTTAATCTACGGCATCGGCCACGCCATCTATTCGTTGAGTGATCCCAGAGAAAAGCTTTTTGAGGGCTTTGTGCAAAAACTCAGTGCAGAAAAAGGCAGAGAAGAGGAATATGCCCTCTACTCCAGCATTGCCCGCCTGGCCCCTGAACTGATCTCTGGGGAGCGCCAAATGTACAAAGGTGTTTCTGCCAATATTGACTTTTACAGCGGGTTTGTCTATGACATGTTGGGCCTGCCCATGGAACTCTACACCCCCATTTTTGCAATCAGCCGTATTTCTGGCTGGAGCGCCCATCGAATCGAAGAGATGGTAGCCGGAAACAAGATTATCCGTCCAGCCTATAAATGTGTGGCTCCCATGCAGCCCTATATACCACTGGATCAGCGTTCTTAACATTATTGACGCAAAACAGCCCCCGGATTTTGATTTTCCGGTGGCTGTTTTTTATCTGCAACTTACTCTTTCGCTCACGTCCCTCTATTGTATCACACGTTTTGTCTTCCATTTTCCACCGCGCCAGCGCAGCAGAAAACATAGACTGCGAAAACTCCAGTCGACCAACATGGCAATCCAAACGCTTAACACCCCAAGGCTGGTGAAATAGGCCAGTAAATAACTGCAGCCAATCCGGAACATAAACATGGAGAAGATGGAGATTACCATGGTAAAGCCTACATCCCCCGCAGCCCGCAGGGCATTGGGCAGTGTGAAGGCTGGCGGCCAAAGGACAATCGCACCCACTCCATGTATCACCAGAATACGAAAGGCAATCTGATAGGTCTCCTCCGAGAGCTGATACAAACTAAGAATTGGCACAAGGAGTAGAAGCATCAGGACATTAAGAACCAACATGTAACGCCATGCCTTGCCCAGCAGCATCTTCGCATAGCGGTTAGCCTGGGCCTCCTCCCCCGCACCTAC